>CAMYIK010000272.1 GCA_947258365.1 uncultured Thermoleophilia bacterium
CGCTCCTGTACGTCATGCTCCTCGAGCTGTCCGTCTCGCCGGTCGCCGCACTGTGGATTCCGGCCATCGCGATTTTCTCGATCCGCATGCTGTCGCTCCGCTACGGCTGGGTCTCCCTAAGTTCGACGCCCGGAAGCAGTAAGGAATCAGTTCCTTCCGTGTCCCGCGTGCCGTGCCAGGTTTCGGGACGTCAGGAGTAGCCCTTGTCCGTGGATTCAGGACCAGGGGCCGTGCATCCCGACCGTGACGATCTCCGATGGCGCCCTTCTTGTTGGAGGGGCGGGACGTGTTTGAGCTCTCGTCACCGTCAATCGTGCGGATTGAACCGACGCATCACTCACCACGCCCGGCCCTGCGATCCGGATCCGCTCGTCCGCTTCGATTCGACATCGTCGGTGAATGCTCTGGCGAGCTGACGGTCGCGGTCGGACGTGGCGAACCGTTGGCCCTGTCGGCCGAGACGCAACAGCGCGGCTGTGACGGTCCGGTCGTCGCCGCCGTAGAGCAGGAGCTGTCGGCCGGCGGCGTCGAGGAAGTCGCCCATCGTGTCGCCGGCGACCACGATGGTCGGCGTGCCTCCAGCGTTCCGTCGGGTCCGAACTCCGAGCTTGTGCAGCGATAGCTCCGCGCAGACCTCGGTCAGAACCTCGGTGCACTGGACGCCGGTCCGCGGGTCGTTGACCGCCGGCGACAGCGCCATCAATCCGATGTCTACGAGGACGCTGATCGTGTACCCGATGTCGCTCTCGGGGTCCCTGGTCTTCGTGACCGTCACACAGCCGACGAACTCATCGAGATCGTGCCGGCTCAGCGGCGATGAAGTCGAGATCCAACCGATCGGTTCGTCACGGATGACCGGTGACCCGGTTCCGGATTCGATGACGACGCACCCCTGATGGCGGGTCATCAACGTACTCAGCCGATCCGTGTCCACGCGCACGACGTGTCCGTGGTCCGGGGCCACGAGGTCGACCGCATCCGACGGTCGCTCGATATCGAGTTCGGCTACCACCTCGTCGTGACGGAGCGCGTGGTCGTGCTCCTTCACTGCTCGAACGATCCGCTTGCCGATCCAACGGACCGCCTGGTCGACGCGTAGCGACTGGAGCGTGCGGTTGATGTACCAGATGATCATGATGCCGGTGACGATCAGCAGGATCACGCTGACCATCATCGTTATCGGCGGCGCGAGGGCGTCCCCCGCACGGCTCCGCAACAGGAGCTGACTCGTGACTATGAAGCTCGCTGTCAGCGCGAACGTGCCGAGGACCCACTTGTTCCCACCGCCGCGGAGCCTCATTCTCAATAGACGGGGAGAGAACTTGCTCGCCATGGTGCCGGCGGTCAGTGCGGTCAGGGCCAACACGATGCTCAGCCCGGTGAACACCAGCGCCAATGCGCTCAGCAGCGATGCTCGCGCCTGTTCGACGGTGATCGCGAACGTCTCCGGATCCGCCTCGGCCCCGTAGCGCTCGGTTGCGGTCGCCAGGAACGCCCCTGCGATGGCGCCGCCGATCGCGGTGATCTCCTGGTTCTCCTCCAATGCGGTGGTGATGTCGTCGAGGACCCCTCGGCTGCTGCGCATTGTCGGTCTCCTGGCTCGTCGCGGTCGACCATGCCCATTATCTGGCGCGTGGCCTCGGACGGGTAGCCCCAAGAGGGCGGAGGACGGGAGCATTCGTGAGTCCGACGACGTCGGCGGGAACTGCTTCGCGGTGAAGCATGCCATCGACGGCGGGCTGATCGAGGGCCCCCGGATCTATCCGGCGGGCGCAATGCTGTCGCAGACTTCCGGCCATGGTGACTTCCGGGGGCCGAACGATGTCCCAGCCAACGATGCCACACTGTTGGACTACATGCAGCGGGTGGGGCACGTGCTGATCGCCGACGGCGTGCCGGAGGTGATCAAGCGGACACGCGAGGTTCTGCGGATGGGGGCGACGCAGATCAAGGCGTGACCACCTTGTACGATCCGCTCGACGTTGCCGAATACACGTTGGCGGAGCTCTCGGCAATCGTCGAGGTGGCCGAGACCTGGAATACGTATGTCGCAATTCACGTCAATACTGACGCAGCAATTCAGACTGCCCTCGACGCCGGGGTCAAGTCCATCGAGCACGGCTTCTTCATCACCGAGGAGACCGCGAAACGAATGGCTGCTGAGGGGGCGTGGTGGAGTATGCAGCCGTTCATGTTGGACGAAGATGCGCCCACGTTCGAGAGCGACTTTGCGACCGCCAAGTTCGAGAGCTGCGTCGTGGGTCTTAATTCCGTCGTCGCCTACACCAAGAAGAACGGAGTCAAGACAGCCTTCGGGACCGACTCGTTGTTCTCCCCGGAGACCTCGGAGAAGCAGGGCAAGCTGCTGGCGAAGATGCAGAAGTGGTACACGCCGTGCGAGGCGTTGAAGATGGCGACCCACGACAACGCTCAGCTGCTCAAGCTTTGCGGCCCGCGAGATCCCTATGTCGGAGATCTGGGCGTGGTACGGGAGGGAGCCTGGGCTGACCTCATCGTTGTGGATGGAAACCCGCTCGAGAACCTCGACCTCGTGGCTGATCCCGAAGAGAGCTTCATTGTCATCATGAAGGGCGGCGAGCTCTACAAGAACCGTCTCGTCAGCGCTCCCTGACCGTTTCATCCGACATGCTCGAGTACTGGGACGATCTTCTACCCCCACCGGTCGGCGAACCGGATCATCCGTACGCGCTGCTCGC
>CAMYIK010000273.1 GCA_947258365.1 uncultured Thermoleophilia bacterium
CTTCCAGCTGCTCCCGCGCCGCACGGATCCGCTCCCTCCGCGCCTCGCGGCTCTGGAGCTCTTCCGGAAGGCCCCCTCCGCCGTCACTATCCCCGTGCTCGTCGTCCTCCGCCGCGTTCTGCTCCTCGATCTGCATCAGGATCTGACCGATCTCGTCGTTGAGCTGCGCCTCCGCCTCGTCCATCCGCCCCCGGCTCATCGCCTTGTGGCGCGACGTGTTCGCTCGGATCTTCGTGCCGTCGATTGCCACCCGCCCGAGCTTCCCCAGCCCTGCCTGACGCGCGATCCGCACTGTCTGGCGAAATACCTCCCGGAAGTCCTCCACGTGCACCAGCCGGAACCGGTTGATCGTCCGAAAGTCCGGTCGCAGCTCTCCCGCTAGGTACCGGAACCGCAGGTCGTAGTGCAGCCGACGGGCGATCTCCCGCCCGCTGTACACCCCCGAGAGGGCACCGAACAGCCACAGCTTCAACAGCATCCGCGGCGGGTAGGCACGCTCCCCCACCGCCGAGTAGCGGTGCTCGAAGGCCTGAAGATCCAGGCCCTCTACCACCTCGTCTACGAAGAACGCCGGGTCCGAGGGAGCCAACGCATCCGCCGTGTACGACGGCAGAAGCTCCCCTTGGCCCGGCGCGTACGCCTTGAACTCCACCTCACCACCCATGAACGCCATCCTACACGAGAGATGGATCGTCTTGGGTGGTCGCCACCCTCGTGATAGCGGCGCATCCACTTGTAGACGGTCTGAGGACTGATGCCGAACATTGCCGCCACCTCGCGTACTGGGCGGCCGCCAACGACCAGCCGCATCATCACGGCGCGGCAGTTCGGGCAAGTTCGGGCGTTGGAGTGGGCCCGCATGTGGGGTACCTGTCCTGGGCGCTGCAGGAGCAGATACGGACACGTGCCGTGGCCGCCGGACCAACCTTGGCCCCCGGGCTCAAGCGACTGGCGCCAACCGGAGATGCCCCGATCGGTGACTATCCGTTGGCAGCGGTTGGTGTCTCGTCTTCGGTATCGAACTGGGTGATTCGCACGTCGGTGTCCGGGAAGCGAGCGATGAGCTCCAGGTCTCCACCGAGCGCGTGGACGTAGCCAGCGAGCTTGCTGAGGAGCACATCCTGGCGTTTTTCGAGCTGGGAGATCGCTCCCTGCGTGACCTCCATGAGATCGGCCAGTTGAGTTTGTGTCAGGCCGCTGACCCGCTGTCGAAGCTGTTTCAAGGTCATCTCGAGCAGCGTCTCGCGCACGCGGTGGTCGACGCGCTCGCGAGCCTCGGGGGTCATCTTGTCTCGTAGCTCCTTGAACGGTCGTGCCATGGTCGTCTCTCTCCTGGTCTCGGGATCGAATCCCTAGGTGGCGCCTTCGCGCTTCAGCTGCTCGAGATGCTCGTCGTAGAGGCGGTCAGCGATCGGAACCATCCGTTCATAGAATCGATCGTCTCCGATCTTGTCGCCGGCGATCAGTAGGACCGCAGTCCGGCGAGGGTCGAACGCATAGAACACGCGGACTGGGTGGCCTTGGTGTTGGATTCGAAGCTCTCGCATGTGGTTGTGCCTGGATCCTACGACGCCAGAGCTGTAGGGATGCCCAAGTGTCGCGCCCCTAGCCACGAGGAGGCCGATTCCGTGGGCCACGCTTTCTTGCTCGGCTTCGCTGAGTCCGTGCCACCAAACTCCGAACTCATCGGTGTACTCGACCTCCGTCACTGTCGGGTCACCCCACTCGCCCGAGACAAGAGGAATAGTAGTCTGAGCTAATTATTAGTCAAGGCTAATATCGAAGCATGCGAGCCCAACCTTGAGGAGGGACCAGCCCTTTCTCGGATCTCCCCCGCTAGTGGGAAGCCTTGAGCACACCTTGAGCACGGGGTCGGCACGAGAAACCCTCACGATTCCGGGCACTTATCCTCAGGATCGCCGGGTTCGAGTCCCGTCCGCCCCGCCATAAGTCGCCGGATTTGCTGAGGAATTCTCGTTCTGGCGGTGCTTGGTTCCGCGCTTTGGTTGCGCTTGGTTGTGTCGACGAGCGCTTGATTCCGCGCTGCTGACGCCTGCATCCGCGCGACTCGCCGCACCGGGTTGAGCACCAGTCTTCGGACCGGTGGCCCAGGGCCGTCAGCCACCCAGCGGACGCTGTTTGCGGCCTGGAGGGTCATTGAGGCCCACGTGTGGCGTGTACAGTGGAGCCTCAGGAGGCGAACGCCCGCCGTGGAGCTCCGATGACCGACTCGGATCTCGAGTCTCCCCTCGTCCCCCTCGTGCCGGGCGACGTCTGGCTGAAGCGCTATCCCGTTCGCTTCGCGGCCATGGACATCTCGGCGCGGCTCACGCTGCTGCGGCTGCGCGACGGCTCGCTTGTGGCGCACTCACCCTGCCCCATCGACGCGGCGCTCAGGGCCGAGGTCGAGGCGGTCGGCCCGCTGAAGCACATCGTGGCGCCGGGCACGTACCACTACTTCCACGTGGCCGAATGGCAAGGAGCATTTCCCGAGGCGACGACGTGGATCTGCCCGGGCGTCGAGCGCAAGCTTCCCGGCCTGCGCTTCGACTGGCTGCTCGGGGATCGAAGCCCGCAGGTGTGGGAGGGCCAAATCGATCAGGTGCTGGTGCGCGGAACGCGCTTCATCGTGGAGGTCGCCTTGTTCCACCGAGCCTCGCAAACGCTCGTACTCACGGATCTAGTGGAGAA
>CAMYIK010000274.1 GCA_947258365.1 uncultured Thermoleophilia bacterium
GTCGGCGGCCGCGACACCCGCCGCCTGGGCAAGGCCGGCGACGGCCTCATTATCGAGAGCTCGCGCGGACTCGATGACGACGGGCGCAAGCGGGCCCGAGGACCGGAGCTTCTCGAGCTCTCCACACGCCGCGCGCAGCAGAGCGTCCCCCAGATCCGGACCCTCCATCTCCCCGAGAAGGCGCACGACGATCTCCTTGGCGGCGAACGCCGCGTCGTGCGCCAGCGATCGCGCCTGCGCGCGGCGCTGCGCAACGAGCTCCCCCTTGAGCGTCTCGCGCTCGCGCTGCATCTGGACGCGGGCTGCCTCCACGAGCCGCTCGCGCTCCGCCTCCGCTTCGCTCTGGACCCGCTCGCGCAGCGCTTCGAGCGAGTCCTCCAGCTCGGCGCGCTTCGCGCGGGCATCCTGCGCCGCACGCTCCGCCTCGGAGCGTGCCTCCGCGGCAGCGCGCTGCTCGCTTTCGAGCTCGCTGCGCCGACGCTCGAGCGCATCCCGAACCGGCCGAAAGAAGAGCCAGCCCAGCACCGCCGCCAGCAGAAGGAAGTTCGCGGCTTCGAAGAGGAAGGTGACCCAGGTGGCCGACACGAAGGGCCTAGCCCGCGGCGAACGGGTTCGCAAAGAGGAGAACGAGAGCGATCACCAGACAGAAGATCGCCGTAGACTCCACCATCGCCAGGCTCACAAAGAGCGTGCGCGTGATCGAGCCCGCCTCGTCCGGCTGACGTGCCAGGGCGTCCATCGCAGCGGCCCCGATCCGGCTCTCTCCGATCGCCGCTCCAATGGCGCCCAACGCCATCGTCAGGGCCGCCCCCAAGACCGAGACCACCGTCAACCACTCCTGACCGCTCATTCTGGAGTCTCCTCGTCTGGCCGCCGCTGCCCCCACGGTCGTTACTGTAAGGAGGGAGCCCTTTGGCACAGAGCTTGCCATACTCTTGCACAAGGGGAGGCTCCGGTGGTTGGGTGGGTTCTCCTGGTATGCGTGCTGGTGGGCGGCTTCATGGCCTGGCGCCAGCGCTACCTGCGCCGGAGCAAGCGGCCTGCCATCCCGAGCTACCTCGCGGGCGTTCTTGGGGGCCTGGGAGGCGCCTACGGAGGACGGATGCTCGTCCAGGACGCCGGGGGCTCGGACGGCGAGATCGCGCTGGCCCTCCTCTTTTCGGTCGCGGGGGCAGGCATCGCTGTGAGCTTGGTCGATCTCCTCGCCCAGCACCGGGAACCATCGTCCACTGGAGTCGGCCGGCCCTTGAGCTGTGGTGGGGCGCCTTGACGGGCCTCTTCTATCGCGCATGTTGCCACGGCTAGTCGACCGCACCGGGAGCCGGTTCTTCGCGAATTGCGTGGGCGGACACCTCGTTCCCTGGAGTTGGCGGTCTTGACCATCGCTAGAAGCGGCGAGCAGCCTGATGGCCCGGACGGATGCCGTCTTCGGAAGGGACACCAGGGCGCCGTGAGGATGTGATGCCACGGCTCCCTTCGGCAGTTGGTCGCCGCTGGCGGCGAACGTGGAGCCAGAATCCCTGGCGCTTCTCTGCGAATCGCCTCGACAGGCCACGAGACACCACTCTCTCACGCTGGCACGCTGCTTGCTTTGGACCTCAGGTAGGTCGAAGCAAGGGAGCGAACGACATGGCGACGTAGCGATCGCACGGCACGGCCGCAGTCTGCTGAGCCAGAGCTGCCGTCACAGAACTGCGACAGCAAGCCAAGCGCCTGATCTGACTCGGGAATCTGGTCGGGGCGGTGGGATTCGAACCCACGACGCGGAACCCCCAAAGTTCCGTCCGAAACCTCGGAACCGATTGAATCTCCTGGAGGTTTCCTTTTCTTGGCTCAGCAAGGGACGGCGGAGGACAGCGAAGTCCGCGACGACCCGAGTCCAATCAGCAGGTGACAGTTCCACTCATTCGACCGCGAAGCCGATCTCAAGCGCTCGCGCTTCGGCAGCGAGACGCTTGTCGAGCGTCCACAGCGACGTTCGACTCAGCAGGGCCGACGCCAGGAGATGCGCGTCGACCCATCCCAGACCGCGTCCCATGAGACGCTTCAACTCGACCAAGGCCAATGCGTCGCGGCCAAGAGCGTTCCCAGGAACGCGGCCACGAGAAGGTTCAAGGATCCAAGAACCTGGGTCACGCCGGAAGCCAGGTGCTCCCGCCACCAACCAACCGCTGCAGTCGCGAGAACAAGAAGGACGAATGCAATCATCAATCTATCTGCCGAACGCTCGTTCCGGCCGATGGGGTTGCACAGCCGATCGAACCATTCCGGCGTCATCGGATGGGAAGCCCTCGCCAGAAGGCCGCTCGGCGAATTGGATAGGCCGATCCCAAACAACCTCGGGACCTTGCGGCGCGCGCCTCGGGGCGCGGTCTGGGCTGGTGCGCGCCGAGTCCGCACTCCGACTTCACGGCGCACGTCGGCATCATGAAGTTGCAGATCTAGCCGAGGTAACGCTCTTCCAGCGCGCGGACGGCCTCCGCCCGAAAGCGGTCGGCGCCGTTGTTCAAGTCGCCGTTCTCGCCGATCCTCTTCTCGAGCGCGCGCACGGTTCGGGCCAGGGCGAAGTCGCGAAACGCGCCGCGGAGCCATTTCGAAAAGTCGCCGCGCTCCGCGTGCTGGCTCACGACGTCGGGATCGGCGACGAGCAGGGCGCGACGGAACTCCGCCAGGTTGCGGGCCACCTG
>CAMYIK010000275.1 GCA_947258365.1 uncultured Thermoleophilia bacterium
CGGCTCGTGTCATCTGTGCGGTGAGGGTGGGTGAGAGCGACGGGTCGGCCGAATCGCCAGGCTCCTCCGCCCATACTTTGGCGAGGCCGAAGTCGAGTACCTTGATCGCGCCGTCCGGGCCGACCATGATGTTGGCCGGTTTGAGGTCGCGGTGAACGATTCCCTTCTCATGCGCGGCCTCTAAGGCCCCGGCGATCTGGAGGGCCAGAGGCAGCGCGCCTTCGACCGGGATCGGGCCACGAGAAAGGCGAGCTGCAAGATTTTCGCCCTCAACCAGTCCGAGCACGAGGAAATGGGTGCCGCCGTCTTCGGCCAGGTCGTAGATACCGGCGATATTGGGGTGATCGAGGGTCGCTAGGACGCGCGCCTCGCGCTCGAAGCGGGCGAAGCGTTCCGGGTCTTCGGCAAACGCATCGGGCAGTACCTTGATCGCCACCTCACGCCCAAGCTTGGTGTCGGTAGCGCGGTAGACGTCCCCCATCCCGCCTTCGCCGAGCTTGGCGGTGATCTTGAAGTGCGAGAGAGTGCGGCCGATCATGGCGCGAGCTCTTGTCCAGAAGCGGCGATCATCTCCGTGACGGCCTCCAGATCCGGCCGGGCGCCGAGTTCGCCAAACGTCTTGGCTGCCGCCTCGAACTGCAGACTCGCGTCCTCGAGACTCCCGGTCTGCAGGTACGCTTTGGCCAGCAGTACGCGTGTCCTCGCGGCCTCGTAGGGAAGCCCCAACTCGTTAAAGACGGACCACGCCTCACGCAAGGCCGACGCGGCGCTCTCGGCTTCCTCCCGCGCGAGCTGCACCGCGCCCTGCCCCATCAGCCCATGCGCCCTGTGTACGGGGCACCCAAACTTCTCCGACAACTCTGAGAGCTCTTGAGCGGCCTCCTCTGCGACCACCAGATCGCCATTCGCGAGAGCGATGCGACTTCTCGCTTCGAGCAGCAGCGCTCGACGCAGCCGATCCTGCGGATTCTCGCTCAGGGCGCGTTCAATGGTCTGTCGCGCGGCCTCGCTCTTGCCCTGCGCGAGACGCAGCAGAGGCAGTCCCGGAACCGGGTCGTGGCCGAACTCGTGCGCTTGTCGGAAGGCTCCCTCCGCCTCCTCCCACTTTCCCTT
This sequence comes from uncultured Thermoleophilia bacterium, assembly GCA_947258365.1. Classification (GTDB taxonomy): domain Bacteria; phylum Actinomycetota; class Thermoleophilia; order Miltoncostaeales; family Miltoncostaeaceae; genus CAMYIK01. The sequence continues at coordinate 1,114 of CAMYIK010000275.1, forward strand.
GTTGAGAGCGATCTCGCCCAGTACGTAGAATGCCTCGCCGGCGTGTACATTCAGCCCACTCTTCTCGAAATCCGCGCAGGCGCTGCGGGCGGCCTGCTCGGCCTCCTGCCACTGCCCCTGCTGGCGCAGAGCCTCCGCACTGTGGATTTGACATACCCCTGGATAGCCCGACGAAGAGTGGGGCTCACACCATCGGGACGCCGCTTCACTCCATTCGCGGACCCGGTTGAAGTCGGCAAGCGACTGGCACACCGTCATCGTGCGGCAGTAGAGATTGCCGAGAGTTTCGGTATCCACCTCTCCACTCACCGCACAGGCCATGGCTTCGTCGACAAGATCCATGCCCTCTTCGACATCGCCACGAGCGATGAGAATCTGGCCCCGATCGTGGAGCGCGACCGTGCGGAGTTCCGAATCGTCAAAGCGATCCGCGACTGCGGCGCACTGCTCGTTGACCTCCAGCGCTCGATCGAGTGCTCCTTTGCCTAGCTCCACGGCAGTCTGCCAGCGGAGCAGGTGGCCGTGCTCGATGCACGGCGGTGCGTCGCGCAAAAGGCGCTCCGCCCGTCGCTGCCAGCCTCCGGCAACTCTCGCCGCGCCCTTCTCCACGTACAGTCTGGCCAGGCCGAGCGCTACTCGGGCCGCAGCGACGTCCTGTCCCGCCTTGGCGTAGGCCGCGTAGGCACTCTCCAACGTCTGCGTCCATTCGTCAAACTTGCTGAGCCACGAGGCGCAAGCGCCGAGCATCTCCATCTCCTCCGCAGAGAGATCGCGCTGCTCGCGGATCGCATGGAATTCCGCGTAAGCGACTTCCCAATCCCCACTTGCGAACGCGGTTTCAGCTGGTTCCGCAGCCATGGCCGGCACGGCCACTTCCGAGACCGGAGCCGCGGTCGCATCCCTCTCGAGGCGCAAAAGGTCCGTCTTGAGATCACGGGCTGACTGGTAGCGCAGAGTCTTGTTCTTCTCTAGTGCCTTGCTGAGGATGCGCTCGAGTTCGGCGGGCAGCCCAGGATTGATCCGCACCGGGGCCGTTGGGGCCTGATTCAGGATCAGATCGAAGATCGCACCTGCCGTCTTGCCCTCGAACGGCTGCTTCCCGGTGGCCATTTCGTAGAGCACGACACCCAGGGAGAAGAGGTCGGTTCGTTCGTCGAGTTCTTCACCTCGGACCTGTTCCGGCGACATGTAGGCGATCGTCCCCATCGCCGTTCCGGGGTTCGTCAACTGCTCGGGGGCCAGCTGGGTCTCATCCTCTGCCGCATGCGCCCCGCTCGATATCCTCTGCGCCTCATCTTCGGTCACCTTGGCGAGCCCGAAGTCGAGCACCTTCGTGTCGCCGCGCCGGTTCACGAAGAGATTGGCCGGCTTGAGGTCTCGATGAACGATCCCGGCCTTGTGGGCCGCCTCCAGGGCGTCCGCCACCTGAGCACCGATCTTGACGATCTCTTCGGCCAGCATCGGCTTAGCCCCGATCCGGTATTTCAAAGTCTGGCCGTCCATCAACTCCATGACGATGAAGTAGCGGCTCTCCTCTTCGCCGAGCTCGTGGATCACACAGATG
>CAMYIK010000276.1 GCA_947258365.1 uncultured Thermoleophilia bacterium
CCAGCCGAGCGACGCGACTGCTCAGCTAGCGCGCGCTGCGGCCTCGATCCAGTTCGAGAACTCACAGGCAAGATGCCAATGGTGCCCTCTGAAGAGAGGGCCCGGAAAAGCTCGCGGGAACTCGATGCCGAGCCTCGCCCGCAGTCCCTTCCCTTCGTCACGGAACTGATGGCGAACCGTTCCAACGATGCGTCCGTCCGGGAACCGTGCGGTCGCAACCATCTGGACGGGGAACGTCGGATCCGGCTGCAGTGCGGGTCTGTGGTCGCCATCGAAATCGATGAAGAAATGACTCGGCAGCGGGGAGTTGCCGGTCGCTTCGATGACTTCCTGCCTGCCATCGGCCGCCCGGCGGATGAGCCAGTGGTCGGGATTGGCGGCGAGCATCTCGGCTTCATCATTGGACTCGTGGGTGTGCATGAACCAATCGACGTAGCCCTGGGCCCCGATTCCGTCTGCCACCAGGTCGATGGTGCATAGCTTCTTGCGACCGCGGGATAGTGCGAGCACGGCCTTGATCACAGTCTGCGAGCGTCGGCACCTGCTCTGCATCATGGTCCGGATGCCATCCGGGCCAAGCTCTCCCTTCAGCACAGCCAGCACCCGACGCGTGTCGTCCAGTCCCTGCGGTTCGATGCTCGTCAGGCCGGCAGCCGACAGGAGAGACGATGCCCTCTCGCGGCCGAGATGAGCCACGATCAGGCGAGCGGCTCGTTTCCCTCGTCTCAATTCCCACTGCTGCACTTCCTGCCGGGAAACCTCGCGGCCTTCGAAGTATGCGGTGGCGGACATCTCGATGACTCCGACAGTCCAAGCGACCGTGCGATCCAGAGCGGGCCTCGCTCCGATCGCCGGGCAGGTTTCCATCCGGACCCACTGTAGCCATGGGTTCATCACGACCGTGACCGACCGGAGGAGCCAGGATGGAAGCCCACGCGGACGCGCACACACTACGGCCGCAACGAGCAGCATGACGCGGCGTCTTGTATCCCGCGGTACGTCCCGGCCCGAAAAGCACCAAGGGCGCGAGGACTTACGCGCAAAGCGTGCGGGTCTCGCGAAACCCGAAAAGCTGAATGGAATCAGCTAGATGGCGGGGCGGACGGGACTCGAAAGCCCAACCTCCGGCTGTAAGTGCCCGGAAACGCAAGGGTCAGGAGCCCTGAAACTTGTATCCCGCGTGTATCCCGACTCCCCGTAGACTCGCGAAGGTCGGGGCTCGAAGTCTGGCGGCCTTCGGTCAACCAAGTGCGCCCAGGACTCCGCTCCCGATGGCGGCCAGCACCTTCAGCACCCCGCAAGCACCCGTCCGCTACGGGGGCTTTACTGTAATACCGCTCTACTCGCGGTTTCCAACGGCCGCGAGCACTATCTCACAAGAGCGATCGCTGATAGGGAGTCAGAATGCCCCCTTCCCCTCAGACACTTCCCCCCGCGTTGGTGGTTTTCGGAGGCACCGGGTTCGTGGGCACGGCAGTGTTGGCAGAGGCCTTGTTACAGAATAAGGACCTTCAAATCTTCGTAGTGAGTCGAACTGGGGTCGCACCCGAGTGGCTCTCGGCTGATCCTGTGTACCAAACCACCAGGCTCAGCTTCCTAAGCGGGGACCTCCTCGCGCCGCAGACCGTTCGCGACGCGCTGCGCGCTATGACGCCGAAATACGGCATTGTGGCGTGCATCTCGTGCGTGGGGGCGATAACGCCGTGGTCGCAGACGAACATGGTGCGGACCTGCGGCGACGCGAACATCAACGCGTACACCATCAGCAAGGAGATAGGTGCCACCAAGTTCGCCGTGATCACGCGTGACAGGTCGAACATGGACGACTGGTGGTATCCCTTCCCTTGGGTGATCCCGGGCTACTACGAGGGCAAGCGCAAGATCGAGGAGTTCGTGGCGCGCGACGTCCAGAACGCCGGCAACGCGATCTGCCTCCGCGCGGGGTTCGTCGTCGGGACGAGAAGGACTCTGCCCGGACTGCCCACATCGGTGAAGATCGCGGTGCCGCTGGACGGCTTGTACAAGGTGGTGAACCGATTGTGCCCGACGATCGGCGTGGAGGAGCTGGCGGGGGCGGCGGTGAGGTTCGTGCTGGCTGAGAGAAAGGCGGAGACAGTGCTGGTGGGGAACGACGCGATACCGGACTACTTCAAACCGGCTTGATACAGCAAGCTGCTTGCCAAACGGTTTGCCAACTGGGCCAAACAGGACCCACCCAACTCCCGGTTTCCGGCCCTCTAGAGAATCCCGCAGCAGCTGGATGCGCTCCCGCCGCGGGAAAAGCCGCCTCCTCGGCTATCCGCCTTTGATGAAGGCGATCATCCGCTCGACGAGCTCGTCCGGCCGGTCCTCCTGGATGAAGTGCCCGCCGCCCTCGATCGTGACGTGGGGCTGGCCTGCGGCGCCCGGTACCTGCTCCTGCCACATGACGTCGCGTCCGGCGGTCACCGGGTCCGAGTCACCGAACGCAGTCAGGAAGGGCCTCCTCCACTTCCGGTAGACCTCGTCCATGACGCGCTCGTTCTCGCGCAGCTGGCTCGGCACCAGGTACGGAAAGACGCGTGTACCGGCGAGGTGTTCCTCGCCGGCGAACGGGGCGGCGTAGCCTGCGAGCTCGTCGTCCGAGAGCTCGCGTGTCGTGGCCACCTGGAACAGGCCTGTCACGTCGAAGTCC
>CAMYIK010000277.1 GCA_947258365.1 uncultured Thermoleophilia bacterium
CTGTCGCAGCGGTTGCGGCCGAGCGCGGTGGTGATCGAGGACATGCAGTGGGCGGCTGAGGCGACGCTGGATGCGGTCCTTCATGCGGGTCGCCGTATTCGGGAGACCAACGGCCTGTTGGTCTTGACGTATCGGGACGAGGAGGTCGACGACGAGCATCCGCTTCGCGGCGTTATTGGCGCGTTGGCGCCGGGTGATGTGGTGCGGATTCGTCTGGACTGCCTCTCTGCAGACGGGGTTGCCACCCTGCTCGATACGAAGGCGGGCGACGTGGCCACGGTGATGCGCCTCACCGACGGGAACCCGCTGTTCGTCGCCGAGATTCGCGACGCAGCTCCGGGCCACGTCCCGACGTCGATTCGTGACGCGATCCTGGGCAAGGCGGTCGACCTTGACCCCGAGGCGAGGGATCTTCTGAAGGCGTTGTCGGTCGCGCCACAGCCCGTGGCGGTAGCGGTGGCGGAGCAGCTCGGCGCCGAGTCACGAGACGGCCTCGAACAGTGTGCGCGCCGCGGCCTGATCGAAGTGCGAGGCGACCGGGTCACGTTTCGACACGAGTTGATTCGCCATGCGGTCGTGGAGTCCCTGACGGAGCCGGAGAAGCTGTATGCCAATAGTCGCATGCTCGGCGTACTGGGAGCCGACACCGATCCGGCGTGGTTGGCGCATCATGCGAGCGAGGCGGGTGATGTCGAGGCGATCCTGCGGTTCGCTCCGCAGGCGGCTGTGGCTGCCGCCGCGATGGGAAGTCATCGCGAGGCGGTGGAGCACTATGCGGCGTTGGAGCCGTACCTCGACCGTCTGGACCCGGCGGCGCGAGGTGAAGTCCTCGACGCCTGGGGCAGTCAAGCGGCGGCTGCAGGCCGGCGCAGCGGGGAGGAGCAGAGAGTCCAGCAAATGCGGGTCAGCCATCACCGTCGGCAGGGCAACTACGCGGCTGAGTCGGCCGCCCTCGCCGACCTCGCTTACTCGATGGTCGTGCATAGTCCCCGACCTGAGTCCGAGGAGTACGCGGCCCGTGCGCTCGAGGTCCTGGGACCCGGCCCCGACGGTCCCGACCACCTGCCTGCGTTCGACATACTGGCCTGCCTCGCCATGATGGCGGGCGACACCGAGACCACCTGCCACTGGGCCGGCCGGGCGTTGCGGGCAGCCGGCCCCGCGACGGACGAGGAGCTCCTCATCAGCACGCTGGTGAGCCGGGCGTCCGTGGTGAGTTTCGCCGACTTCCGACAGGGGCAGGCCGATCTGCTCGCGCTGGCCGAGCGCGCCGGCAATGCCGGAATCTGGCGCCAGGCTTGTCGAGCGTTGTACAACCATGCCGAGGCTGCTGCGCAGGCGTTCGATCTGGAAGCCGCCATGGACTACGTGGGGAGGTCCATTGCCGCCTCCCAACGCGAAGACGTGCCCGGTTTCGGGGCTCACGCCATGGCGATTGGGGCCGGAGTCCATTTCCTCGCCGGGGATTGGTGTCGCGCCGAGGACATCGCCGACGAGGTGACGAGCCTGACGTCGATGCACCAGATCGACGTGCCCTTCGTCGGGACGATCGAAGCCCGGCAGGGACGTCCTGCGGCTCGCGACACGGTTCACGAAGGTTGGCGCATTGCGTTGAACACAGCCGTTCTGCAGTTCACGGTGCCTGCGGCCGCGGCGTTGGTTGAGTACGCCTGGATAACCGGTGACGAGGTCGACGTTGCGATCGGCGACATCGTTGCCGTGCTGCGGAAGGGTCTGGAGGTCTTGCCCGGTATTGAGATGACGGGCTCGCTGGCGCTGTGGTTGTGGAAACTGGGTGAACTCGCAGCGGCACCCGCCGGAATCGCCGAGCCCTACCGGTTGATGATCGAGGGTGAGCCGCTAGCCGCCGCCGAGATATGGGCTTCGTATGGATTCCCATATGAGCAAGCGATTGCTCTCAGCGATGGCGACCCCGCAGCGCAGCTCGACTCTATCGAGATGCTCGAGACCCTCGGTGCGACCGCGGTCGCGGCCAAGCTCCGCAAGGCGATGCGGGACCGGGGTCTGACGGTGCCCCGGGGCAGAGGCCGGGGGACCCGACGCAATCTTGCCGGGCTCACCACGCGACAAGCAGAAGTGCTCGAGTTCGTGGCTCAGGGGCTGTCCAACCCCGAGATCGCCGATCGACTGTTCGTGTCGCCCCGGACTGTCGAGCACCACGTCTCCGCAGTGTTGTCAAAACTCCAGGCAGCGAACAGAGACGAGGCAGTCGCGCGTGCCCGAGAGGACGGGCTGCTCGGCTGAAGCCATCGTCCCTGTCAGGTCACGCCGGCAACTCCTTCTCGTCTATCGACGGATCCCGAACCGACCGCCGAACTCGCTGGCCGACCCCGTCGCGACGATGGCCACAGATTCGACGAGTCGCTTGCTCGCCCTCACGGGACGCGACCCGGAGCTTTCGACGGCCACTTGCGTCCGATGAGGGAACCTTCACCGGACGATGAGGGCAGTCGCTGTCGGGCCGGGCTGACGCCTGCGAGCCGTCTCAAGAGGGGATCCTCGAAAGGACGTCGCTGCGCAGCCCGTCGGGTGCGCCGACCGCGTCACCGGGTTGGCGAACAGGGCGATCTCGTGAGCGCCGGAATACTGGCGTTCGGGGACGGTCCGCGCACGACCTGCGGCTCTACGGATGGTCCCCTT
>CAMYIK010000278.1 GCA_947258365.1 uncultured Thermoleophilia bacterium
GCCTGGTGCTGCTCGGTCTCTACTTCCTCGGCGGAGCCGCCGCGCTCGTGGCGGCGGCGGTGCTGAGGCGGACCGTCGGCGGCGACGATGCACTCCCGTTCTACATGGAGCTGCCTACCTACAAGGTTCCTACCTTTCGTTTGTGGTTGAGCCAGGTATGGGACAGCGCGTGGGTGTTCCTTCGGAAAGCGGGCAGGATCATCCTCGCCGCGAGCATCGTGCTCTGGCTGCTCCTGCAATTCCCACGGACCGAGCCGCCCCCGGGCGCAAGCGACGCCGAAGCTGCGCGCCATGCGCTCGAGCACAGCTTTGCGGGACGCGCGGGCCATGCGCTCGAGCCGGTGATCGCGCCGCTCGGATTCGATTGGAAGATCGGAGTGGGCCTGCTCGCGAGCCTTGCCGCGCGCGAGGTGATCGTCTCCACGCTCGCCCAGATCTACGCGGCGCAAGACGAAGAGGGGTCCTTGCGCGACGCCGTGCGCCGGGACGTGGATCCGCGCACCGGGGAGCGGGTCTTCACACCCGCGACCGTGGCCGCGCTGCTCGTCTTCTTCGTCTTCGCGCTCCAATGCCTCTCGACGATCGCAGTGATCCGGCGCGAAACGAACTCCTGGCGCTGGCCGGCACTCGCCTTCGGGTACCTGCTCGTCCTCGCCTACACGGGCGCGTTCGTGACCCAGCAGGTCGTTTCACGCCTCATCCCGGTATGAGCCGGTGGCCGACCAAGGGGTACACTCCGCCCATGCTCCGACGCATGTCCGCCCTCGTCCTGCTGCTCGGTGTCGCGACGCTCGCGACCGGATGCCTCACGTTCCAGACGCGCGACCCCGTCTTCGCCGAGGGTGGCGTGAGCGTGTTTCTGCGAAGTGACAGCAATCTGCTCGGCCGCACGCGCGAAAAGGCGTTTGCGCATCCGGTCACGATCTCGAACATCCGCCTCACCCACATCCTCTCCAGACTCGACCTGCGCACCGAGGTGAGCGAGGGCAACCGACGCGAGCCCGTGATCCCGACGGAGCTGCTCGCCCCCGTCGCCCAGGGCATTGCGCAGGCGCTCGCGAAGGCGGATGCGAGCCAGGAAGTCGTGGTCATGGCGTTCCGCCACGATCACAGCTTCGGTGTCTTCGACAAGCGCTACCTCACGAGTCTGATCGTGCACATGCGGGGCGACCAGCTCTTCCTCTTCTTCCAGCAGGACCGTCACATAGAACAGCAACCCGGTCTGCACGATGGTCAGACCGGTGAAATAGGCGAAGTCGGAGACGACGAACTTGCGGAACTCGGAGTTGGCGAAGGTTGCCTTGACGGCCGGGAGCAGCGGAACGCTGGACGGGGTTCCCGAGGAATACCGCTTCTCGTCGAGGGCGATCACCGGGACGACGACTCCGGTCGGCTCGATCGCCGGAACCGTCGCTGGCGGAACCGTGGCCGGAGGTCCGTCATCACCCAGTTCGGGAGGAATCGCAACGGGCTGCGCCTCCGCCGTGGTCGTCTGGCTGGCGCCGAACTCGGCGGCCAGCGCCGCCGCCCGCTCGGCCTGGGCAGCCTGGTCGGGAGCATCGTCGCCACACGCAGCGAGGGTCAGCGACGCCCACCAGCGCCGCCACGACCGCCACGACCGGCAGAACGGAGCGCGTCACGTCGTCGGTAGTTCGTACATCGCGAACTGGTCGCGAAGGGTCTTCTTGGAGAACTTGCCGACACTGGTTTTCGGCACCTCGTCGATGAACACGACATCGTCCGGGAGCTGCCATTTGGCAACCTTGTCGGAGAGGTAATCGAGCACCTCCTGCTTCGAGATCTCCTCCCCGGCGGCCGGGACGACACACGCCAGCGGCCGTTCGGACCAGCGTGGGTGGGCGACACCGATCACGGCGGCCTCGGCGATCTTCGGGTGTGCCATCAACTCGTTCTCGAGTTCGACCGACGAGATCCACTCCCCACCCGACTTGATCAGATCCTTGGTGCGATCGACGAGACGGATCCGCCCGCGCCCGTCGACGGTGGCCACGTCACCCGTTCGCAACCATCCGTCGTCGGTGAAGCTCTCGCCGGCCCGCTCGTCGTTGTAGTACGTGGCGGCGATCCAGTTGCCGCGACACTGCAGCTCGCCGCTGCTCTCACCGTCCCAGGGAACCGCCGCCTGCGAATCCGGATCGACGACCCGCATCTCTGCGCCGAAACTGATCCGGCCGACCATCGTGCGCAGCTCGGCTTGATCCTCGACCGGCAGCGACTGCTCGTCCACGTCGAGCTGGCAGACCGCAGCGATCGGGCTGGTCTCGGTCATACCCCACGCCTGCAGGATCGGCAGACCGGTCTGCTCACGGTACGCCTCAGACAGCGCCTTGGGCACGGCGGATCCGCCACATGGAATCGCTCTGAGGCTGGACGAGTCGCGGCCCTTCAGCTCGGGCAGGACCTGCATCCAGATCGTCGGCACACCGGCCGCGACCGTGACGCGTTCGTCGATGATCAGGTCGGCCAATGCCTTGCCGGACAGATCGGCACCGGGCATCACCAGCGACGATCCCGCGGCGACGCCGGCATGGGCGAGACCCCAGGCGTTGGCGTGGAACATCGGGACGACGGGGAGGATGACATCGGATTCACGAGCACCCAACGAATCCACGGTCATCGCCCCGAACGTGTGCAGGAA
>CAMYIK010000279.1 GCA_947258365.1 uncultured Thermoleophilia bacterium
CGTCGGGTGCGTGTCGATCGCCGACACGACCTTGCGCGGCTGGCCGCCCAGGGTCGAGATGCGGAAGAAGGCACCGAGCGGGTCGGGCCCTCCTTTGGCGCCATAGATGACGGCGGTGCCGTCGGGGACGAACCGGAGTCCCCAGAATCCGATCGGCGACGGAGGCACGAGCTCGAGGGTCTCGGGCCCGTCGACCTGCCGCAGGTGCAGGCTCTGCCGCCCCTGATCGGCCTCGACGTAGGCGACGTACTTACCGTCCGGAGAGAGGGCGGCGCCGGTCACCAAGCCGCTCGAGGTGATCGGGCGGATGGTCATCTGGGTGGCGGGTGCGCCACCGTCCCCCGAGGGGGCGGGACTGCGGCCGAGGAACCAGTAGAGGCTCGCCACAAGGGCGGCGACGACAGCGGTGACGATGAGCCCTGTCGTGCGGCCCTTGCGGGTGCTCGTCTCCGGCTGCGGTTGGACAGGTGCGGTGGCCGGGGCTGTCCGCGCCGAATCCGACTCGAGGTCGCGCTTCACCGCCCGCAGGTCGACCGCCAGGTCGCGCGCCGACTGGTAGCGATCCTCAGGCGCCTTGGCGAGCGCCTTACGCAGGATCCACTGGAGCTGCAACGGCGCCTGCGGAATACGATCGGCCAGCGGCTCGGGCTCGCCGTGGATGATCTTGTGCAGCGTGTCGATCGATGACTCGCCGTGGAACGGCCGGATACCCGTCGCCGCTTCGTAGAGAATGGAGCCCAACGAGAAGATGTCCGAGCGGAGGTCGACCAGCTTACCCTGTGCCTGCTCGGGCGACATGTAGGGCGCCGTACCGAGCACGACCCCTTCACCCGTCAGTGGCGCCGCCTCGGTAGGCATCTCCGCCGTCAGATCCTCGGGCGCTACCTCCGCCGTGTCGATCGCCAGCTTTGCGAGTCCGAAGTCGAGAACTTTGACCCGGGCGTCGGGCGTCAGCATGACGTTGGCGGGCTTGAGGTCACGGTGGACGATGCCCTTCTCGTGCGCCACGGTGAGCGCCTCGGCGATGCCCAGGGCGATGTCGAGCGCCTTGGCCAGCGGCAGGCCGGTCGCCGGTACGCTGCGGTCGAGGCTCTCGCCTTCGACCAGCTCCATGGCGATGAACGGGCCGTCTTCGCTGCGCTCGACAGAGTAGATCGTGACGATGTTCGGGTGGTTGAGCGCCGCGACCGCCTCCGCCTCGCGCTGGAAGCGCTCGAGGCGACTCGGGTCGGCGGCGACCACGGCGGGCAGCATCTTGAGGGCGACCTGGCGCTTGAGATTGAGGTCCTCGGCTCGATAGACCTCTCCCATGCCGCCTTCGCCGAGCTTGCCGGTGATCTTGAAGTGGGAAAGTGTCTTGCCGATCAAGGTTGGTGGATTCTATCCCGCCTCCGGATAGGGTAGGCAGAGCGAGAGAACGCCGTTCGAGAGGAGTCAAGGATGAACCGACGTCAGTTCGTACAGACGATGGGTGGTGGCGCGTTCTGGTTGGCCGCGGGCGGGCCGGCCAGGCTGCTCGGTGCCGAAGCTTTCGCGGAACCGCTGATCTTCGACGCCATGGGCGAGATTCGTGACGTTTACGGCCCCGAGCTCATCCGCGAGATCCTGGCCAGCGGTCTCGATGCGATCACCGTCACGCTGTGCGATCCGAAGACGTTCGAGCAGGACGCGGTCGACGCCGCGATGGACGGAATCGCCGGCTACGACAGATACCTGGCGGCCCATCCGGACCTGTTCGTCAAGGCGACCTCGGTCGCGGATGTCGACCGGGCGCGCCGCGAAGGCAAGCTCGCCGTCTTCTACCTGTTCCAGAACTCGACGCAGTTCGGTCGCGATCTCGACCGGGTGGATGAATTCCACGCTCTCGGCGTGCGCTCGAGTCAGATCACCTACAACTATCAGAACTGGGCCGGGGCGGGCTGCAAGGAGCGAACCGGCGCCGGGCTGACCCACTTCGGTGTCGAGCTCATCGACAAGATGAACGCGGCTCGCATGCTGATCGACCTGTCGCACGCCAACATGCGGACGATGGCGGAGGCGATTCACGCCTCGACGGCGCCGGTGGTGGTTTCACACACTGCCTGCATGACGGTCTTCGAGAACGTCCGCAACACCACCGACGAGAATCTCAGGCTCCTGGCGGATCACGGCGGTGTGGTCGGTATCTGCCAGATTCGCCCGTTCGTCACCGACGTGCGCCAGGGAGCCTTCGAGCGGTACCTCGACCACATCGAGCACGCCGTCCGTGTGGCCGGTATCGATCATGTCTGCATCGGTAGCGACCGCGATCATCGGGTGATCGAGCTGAGCGACGAGTACATCGCCGAGCTCAAAGCGGAAGAGGGCGCCAACTTCGACGAGGCCGACTGGCCGCTCTACATGGACGAGCTCAACGGGCCGCGGCGCATGGAAGCGGTCTGGGCCGGGTTGGCAGGCCGCGGTCTGTCGTCAGGCGATCTCGAGAAGGTCCTGGGCGGCAACATCTATCGTCTCTATCGCGACGTTGTCGGCTGATGGGTTGGCCTTTGATCGCAGCAACGTCTTCAGATCACGGGGAGTTGGTGCGGTACAATATGGAGTCATCCAACTGGTCCGGGTCGCCAGGACGAGAGGCGTACCATGGACTGAGCCCTCTCGTCGAGTTGCCGGCG
>CAMYIK010000280.1 GCA_947258365.1 uncultured Thermoleophilia bacterium
GATCCGCTGGTCCCACTAGCGACCGGAGCACTTGGTTCGGGCGCCAACATGGCCTTTCGCTCGGAGACGCTCCACGAGATTGGAGGCTTCGACGCCGTGCTCGGCGTGGGCACCCCCGCAAAGGGCGGAGACGATCTCGCCGCACTGCTCGACGTGCTGATGGGTGGCTGGAGCGTTCGCTACACGCCGCACGCAAAGGTGCTGCACGAGCACCCGCGCACGGTGGAGGCCCTTGAGCGCCAGATGTACGGCTACGGCGCCGGGCTGAGCGCCTATCTGACTCGGGCCGTGACCCGGCACCCTTCGTTGATCTGGCCGGCATTTCGATCTGCCCACAGAGGCCTGCGGCACGCGCTGAGTTCGTCGTCGGCCAAAAACGCCGGAAAGGGGGCTGTTTTCCCCGCTCGCGCCACCCGGCGCGAACGCCTGGGCATGCTCAGTGGCCCGGTGGGGTACACGCGCTCGCGTTTCTCGTCTCGCCGATCTCGAGAGCCACGCCGTCGCGGATCCCATTCCATGGCACCGGACGCCTGCATTCCCGTCTTGCTGTACCACGCCGTGTCGCACGACTGCGCGCCCGCGTTCCGGCGCTGGACGGTGACCCCGGACGAGTTCGGCGCGCAGATCGGAGCCCTGGAGGAGCGCGGCTACCGAGGCGTCGGCATCGCCGAACTCGTCCGCGAGGCCCGTGCCGTGGGCGGCCCGCCGCCAGGACTGGTCGGGATCACCTTTGACGATGCTTTTGCCGATGTTGCCTGGAACGCGCTTCCGATACTGCGTGCCGCTGACTTCGGTGCGACCATCTTCGTGCCCACCGGCTACGTCGGCGGAGGGGCCAGATGGCTCGCGACCGAGGGCGAAGGCAATCGGCCCGTGATGGATTGGCGCCAGTTGGCCGACGCGCAACGCGCAGGCTTCGAAATCGGCGCGCACTCCCACCTGCACCCGGAACTCGACGTCCTCGGTAACGACGAGATCCGAACGGAGGTGGAGGCGTCCGCCGAGCTGATCGAGGATCATCTCGGAGCGCGTCAATCCGCATTTGCCTACCCGCACGGCTATTACGACGAGCGCTGCCGGCGTGCCGTGCGCAGCACCGGCTTCACGCATGGCTGCGGCGTCGGCCATGCATACACCAGCATCGAGGACGACCCCTTGGCGAGAGCGCGCATCATCGTCTCGGGAGGTCTTTCTTCGGCGGAATTCTCGTCACTGCTTGATCCCTCCCGAGCCCGGTTGGCCACCGCCCCGCTCGGCAGACGGATACGCCGATGGGCGTGGCGGTCGGCACGGCGAATGCGCGCTCACCGAAAACCCGGCGGATGATGAGCGACAACCTCCCCGCATCTCGCCAGACAGCCGCCAACCCGCCTGGATCGCGCGGCTGGTTCAGCACCGGCGAGACGATCGAGCACGCCCGGCGGCGGCGCGTGCCGCGGCTTGGCCGAACGACCACTGCTCTCGCCTGGCTGGCCGCCGCGCTGTTCCTGTGGTGGGTGGGAGTCCGGGCGGTCGAGCCGGAAGGGATGACCGACCTCGGCCTCATCTCGGTCGCTCCCCCCGCCCTCTATCTCGGCATAGCGATGATCGTCGCCGGCACCGTGTGGCTGATCCGAACCCCGGAACGGTCGGGCATGATCACCGCCTATCTGGCGGCGCTGGTCGTGGCAATCCACGCGACCGCTCCGCTCACCTACGGCACGGTCCGGTACGCCTGGTCGTGGAAGCACATCGGAGTGGTCGACTACATCCAACGCAACGGGAGTGTCGACGCGAGCGTCTCCTCCCTGGACGTGTACCACAATTGGCCCGGCTTCTTCGCGATCAACGCGCTGTTCAACGACCTCGCCGGAATCGACTCGAGCATCAACGTCGCGCTCTGGACCCCGGTCGTGGTCAACCTACTTACCCTTGGCGCGGTTCTGCTCGTGTTCGACGCCCTCACCGACGACCGCAGGATCGTCTGGCTCGGCGCCACCCTCTTCATCGTCGCCAACTGGGTCGGTCAGGACTACTTCGCCCCGCAGGCCTTCGGCTTCGTCCTCTATCTGGTTGCCGTGGGAATCATCCTGCGATGGCTACGAACCGACACCGACGACCGCGTCTTGGCTCTACCCTCGGGCCTGCCGCTCACCCGGCCTGCTCCACCCCCCCGTCGGGGCGGCGATCCCTACGTGAGAACCGTCGCCGTAGCCGCCCTTGGAGTCATCTCGCTCGCGATCGTCTCGAGCCATCCATTGACGAGCGTCATGCTGGCGCTGGCCGCCGTCGTCCTCGTCACTCTCGACACGGTCGGTCCTCGTTGGCTGCCCCTGGGCGTCCTCGGGATGATCGGGTTCTGGTCGGTCCTCTTCTCGCGGACGTTCATCGGCCGCAACATCGGCGACGTCTTCCCACCAACGCCTGCCGGCCTGGGAGGCGATGAGTCCAGAACCGCCGACTTCGGCGCCTTGAGTTCAGGGCAGGTGCTGGTTGCCGGCGCCACTCGCACGCTCGTGATCGTGGTGGTGATCCTTGCCCTCGCCGCGATCGTGCGGCTCGCTTGGACCAAGCAGTTGCGCGCGGTGCCGCTGGCGCTTGTGACGCTGCCGCTTTTCCTCG
>CAMYIK010000281.1 GCA_947258365.1 uncultured Thermoleophilia bacterium
TCTCTTCCTCCAGTCCTCTTCGAGCGGCCCAAGTGTTCCCATGCCGTAGACGGCGCGCAGCGCGCCAACCATCGCTCGATCGACGGTTACGTGATGGGGAATGTGGTGTCGGATGCAAGATCGACATCGTGCTCATACCTTTCCTGGGTTTTGCTCCCCGGCTGGAAAGCAAAACGGCCGCAACGCCCCAAATGGGAGTTACGGCCGAGAGCGAATATCGCACAAGACAAGGTCGCTGTCAAGGCCCTTTTCCTGACTCCGCGCGGGCATTGCCGCGACTACGCGGTCACCCGGTCGGGTCTGATTCCCATCTCGTCGAACATCGCGAGGGCCTCAACGAGCTTTGCCTGACCATCCACCTCCCGCCCAGCCGTTTCGAGTGCGTTGGCCTGGGCGTGGAGCGCCCGAGCCTGATCCGGACGAGCGTTGATCTCGGCGAATAGGGCGATGGCGCGCTCGAAGTCATCGAAGGCCATCTCCCAATCAGGGGATGAACCTCCGGCGATAGCGATGGCTCGGTGCAGCCGGACCGCTGCCTCGCCGCTGCGGCTGCCGGCAGCCTGTGCCTGCTGAAGCGGCACGGCGAAGCCGTCGGCATCGAGGTGGCCGATCTGGGCTTGGGCCGCGGCGAGCCAGGCGTGGCCGAGGGCGACTATTGCTTCGGCGTTGCAGTAGGCGCCCAGTTCAAAGGTCCGCTCGAGGTGGGGGATCGCAGCCTGAGCGTTGCCGGTCCTCAGTTGCTGATCCGCGACGAGGAAGTTGCCGACCAGCGTGCACTGGATGTTGCCGGCACCTTCTGCCGTCTTCATGCCCAGCGTGGTGTGGACCAGAGCGTTCTCGAGTTCGCCCCGGGCAGCAGCGATGCGGCCCTTCATCAATTCCACGTCCGCGATGACGTTCGGATTCCTGCTGGCGGAGGCCAGCTCGGCACCTCGTGCGATCCAGCGGTCGGCCTCGGCGAACCGGCCGCGCGACGCCTCAACGTCGGCCGTGATGGCCGCATTGAAGCCGGCTTCGCCAACTCGACCCGCTGCCTCGAGCGGAGCCACCGAACGCGACGCCAGCTCGACGGCGGCCTCGTATTCGTCTGCCGAGCGCAGCACCTGCCCCATCATGCCTTCGAGGAACGCACGTACCTCTGGAGTCTGCACCTGTGGGGCCAGGGCATGGGCTCGGTCCATGACCTCGCGATAGGCCGGACTGGCGTAGTTCTCATCGAGCAGGGTCCGAACCCGCAGCAGGAGTGCGTAGACCCGGGCGAGGAGTTCCGTGTCGCCGAGTCGCTCGGCATCAGCTCGCGCCTCTTCGAGCACGGCGATCGTTTGATCCGCCGGAACGAACCGAATCCCTGCTTCGGCTGGAGCCAGCGCCACCTCGATCTTCATCGCGACTGGGGCATCCGGCTGGGCGGCGACCAGAGCGGCGGCACGGGTGAAGAAGCCGTGGCTCTCCGGCATGGCGTGGCGGGCGAGAGCGGTTTCCCCCGCGAGCAGCAGATAGCGGAGCCCCTGGTCCTCGTCGCCGGCCTCGCCGTAGTGGCGGGCCAACACAGGGGAGAGTTCGGCGAGGCGGTCCGGGTAGGTGGCGGTGATGGCTGCGGCCACGTCGGCGTGGATACGGCGGCGTTCCCGGCGGAGGATCGATTCGTACGCCACGTCGTGAGTGAGAGCGTGCCGGAAGCTGTAGGCGAGTTCGGGACGGGTCTCGACCAGCTTGATCACGCCATGTCCTTCGAGGGTGTTGAGGTCACCGGCGACATCTGGTGGGTCAGTCGCTTCGGCGGGCTTGAGCGCCGAAGACACGAGCCGCGCCTCAAATCGTCGGCCGATCACCGCGGCCGCCATCGCGGTGCGGCGGACATCGGGAGGTAGCGCGTCGAGTCGAGACGCCAATAGGCCGTGGAGCGTGTTGGGCACGTCGAGAGTGGTGATGGCGCTGGTGGCGATCCAGCGGCCGTCGACTTCCTCGATGAGGTCGCGCTCAACCAGCATCCGGACCAACTCCTCTATGAAGAAAGGGTTCCCTTCGGCGCGACTCAGGACCAGGGCTCGTATGTCGTCGGGAAGGGACTCGATTTCGAGGAGGTTGGCGACGAGCTCACGGCTGATGTCGGGGTTGAGAGGACGCAATCGCGAACTGGTGAAGGATTCGGCCAGCTCGCGATCGGCCCGCGCAATGATGTCCCAGCCGTGAGAGTCGCGTTCCGGCCGGGTCACGATGATGAGCAGTGTCGTGGTCTGCTGGATTCGCTCGAGCAATCCTCCCAGCAGCTCTGTGGACGAGGCATCTGCCCAATGCACGTCCTCGCAGATCAGGATCAGTGGCGCATGGCCGGTGGCAATCCCTCCGATCAGCCCGGCGAGGGCTGTGTCGTATTGGCTATGGAGAACGGCAGGGTCATCGTCGGGATGGCCGTCCTCGAGCCCGAGCAGTTGCAGCAGGTAGAACGTACGGGGGCTGTCGACGCCGAAGACCAAATCGGCCACTTCGACGACGGCTTTCCTCACGATCGGCGGGTCGTCGGTTTCGGCCGCGCCTGCCAGCGCGAGGACCAGGGAAGCGGCGAGGTGATACGGGCGCTCCTGGTCGTACGACGCGCT
>CAMYIK010000282.1 GCA_947258365.1 uncultured Thermoleophilia bacterium
CCGATGAAGCAACCCCGTGGCCGCCGAGATCTCGGCGCCGGGCTCCGCCTGAGTTGGCAGGAAGTGCCGCATAGCTCGCCGACCTTCGCGCTGCGCCTCGATTGGAATGGCTCGGCGATCTGTTTTGGATCGGACTGCGGGCCCAACGATCAGATCGTGGACTTCGCCAAGGGCGCCGACGTTCTGATTCTGGAGTGCTCCTTTGGCACTCAGCCGATGATCGAGGGTGTCGAGCATCTCAACGCTCAAGAAGTGGGCCGGATCGCCGCGGCGGCCAACCCGGGCCGGCTACTCATCACCCATTGCTACCCCGAGCATGACGAGCAAGCGGTCCTCCAGGACATTGCGCGGCACTTCGCCGGGCCCACCGAATTCGCTCGCCAAGACATGAGCGTCAGCGCGTGAGCCTGAACCGTCCCGTACCCACTGGCCGCCGCGCAGTGATCATCACGATCCTGCTCAGCCTCTTCGTCGCGGGGCTCGGGCACATCTACATCGGACGACTGCCAAGGGCGTTGATCTGGTTTGGGGGGATTCTGGTGGTTTCGGTCGTCGTCTCTCAGGGGGATGCGTCGTTGCTCCAATCAGCAAGTCTTGGCGCCGCTTTGTCGGTTGCAGCGGCAATCGACGCCATGATTCTCCTGCGTTTTAAGTAGAACGGCCGTGGGCCTTTCTTGGTGAGAGACCTTTACCTTCCTAGGATTGGGGTTCATGTCTGCGGACGATTACCGCCCCACGTCCGCGTCGTCAAGTGTGACCTCGCTGCCGCCTGCCGAAGGGGAGAGGCAGCTGCGCGAGCTCTGGCGACGCCTCAAAGAACGCGACGACAGCGACGCGCGCGATCGACTGATCGTAAATTACGCCCCGCTCGTGAAGTACGTGGCCGGCCGAATGAGCTCCGCCCTTCCCGCGCACGTCGACGAGTCGGACCTGATCTCCTATGGCCTGATCGGCCTCATCGGGGCGGTCGAGCGCTTCGACCCCAACCGCGCCGTCAAGTTCGAGACCTTCGCGGTGTCGCGCATCAAGGGCGCGATCATCGACGAGCTGCGCAGCTTGGACTGGGTGCCCCGGTCAGTGCGCGCTCGCGCGAGAGAGGTGGAGCGCAAGGCGTCGGAGCTCGAGCACCAACTGCACCGAGTGCCGACCGACGAGGAGCTGGCCAAGTCTCTCGACATGGGGCTCAACGAATTCCATGACCTGATCAATCAAATCGCCACCTCGTCAATCGTCGCGCTGGATGAGATGTGGACCGTGACCGCGGCGGGATCAGAGACGCTGTCGTTGATCGACACGCTCGGTGACCGGAGCGCCGGCGATCCGGCGAACCTGCTGGCCGTAACCGAGCTTCGCGAGGGCCTGGCGGACGCCATCGCCTCGCTGCCTGAGCGCGAGAAGATCGTCGTGGCGCTCTACTACTACGACGGTCTAACGCTGAGAGAGATCGGAGACGTCCTGGGCGTCACCGAGAGCCGCGTCAGTCAACTCCACACCAAAGCCATCCTGCGGCTGAAGGGTCGCCTGCACGATGACGCGGAGCGCTCGTAGCCGAGCGTCGTAGGCTTTCCGCCATGACGGTGGGAGACCTGGAGACCGCAATCGACGAGCTGGCGCCCTTCGCGCTGGCCGAAGACTGGGACAATGTCGGTCTGCTGGTGGGGCGCCGAGAGCGCCCGGTGACAGCGGTTCTCGTGGCGCTGGATCTGCGGCGCGAAGTCCTGGATGAGGCACACGAGCACGGCTGTGAGGCGATCGTTGTGCATCATCCGCCGATCTTCCCGGCGGTCTCCGCGCTTACGGACACACCGGGTCCCGCGGAGCTGGTCCTACGGGCGGCTGAGCGAGAAGTGGCGGTTGTCGCCGCGCATACGAATCTCGACTCCGCGGCGGGAGGCCTCAATGAGCTCATGGCTGCCGCTCTTGGGATTTTCAATGCGACCCCGCTGACTCCGAACGTGGACAAGCCGGGCGTCGGACTAGGGAGGATCGGGACGAGGCCGGAGATCAGCCTCGGCGACCTGCTCGAGAAGGTCCGCGAGTTCTACGGTGAGGGAGAGGTGACCAGGACCGGCGACCCGGCCCAGGGCATCAAGACCATCGCCTGCTGCACCGGATCGGGAGCGGGTCTCATCGACGCGGCCCGCGAGAAGCGCGCCGATGTGTATGTGACGTGCGACTTGAAGTACCACGACGCCGACCGCGCGGGGCAGATGCCCCTCATCGGGCTAGGGCACGCGACGGTCGAATCGCGAGCGATGCGGCGCTGGAGCGAGAAACTCGCCACAAAGCTCCAGACCACCGGTGCGCAGGTCCTCTCCGCGGAGACCGATACCGACCCATGGAGCCCTCCGCGTTGAGCGGACCGCCTTCGGCCGTTATCCTCCCGGACGCCCGCGGATGTAGCTCAGTTGGCTAGAGCGTCTGCTTGCCATGCAGAAGGTCGAGGGTTCGAGTCCCTTCATCCGCTCCTCCACACGGGTAGCCTGCCCCGGTACCAAGGCGACGTGGCGAAGCTGGCTAACGCAGCGGTCTGCAAAACCGTTATTCGCGGGTTCGAGTCCCGCCGTCGCCTCTATTGCAGCGGTTCTCGGG
>CAMYIK010000283.1 GCA_947258365.1 uncultured Thermoleophilia bacterium
TTCGGGCCACTAGGAGTCACGAACGCACGCACCTTCGTCGACCCACAGGACCCGACTCGGGTGGCGCTGCTGATGGACGTACCCGACGTTGACGCCCTCGTGGCTGCGCTGCAAACCGAGGCGGCTGCCGACGCGATGGCGCATGACGGCGTGCTGCCTGAGACCGTGGTGATGCTCGTCGAGGCCTAGCCTCCGTCGTGCAGGCCACGGACCGAAAGTAACGCTGCCCCTCACATCCCGGTGCGAGGTTCGGACCTCAGCACGGCTTCGGTCGAAACGGGCCTAGTGGGATTGAAAGTTGAACCCACACCCGCTGCAAAACGGCCTTTTCTTAAGGTACGTAGGGTTCGAATGACAGACGCGCGTCGGGGTCGGTAGCGAGCGCACATCCTGAACCGGCTACTCGGGTTCGGACGACATCCGCTGATAGCCAATCGACCCGATCAGCAGGAGAACCCCGACAACGATGAACGAACTCACCCGAGCCAGCGCGGTGAGTTGGCTGAGGTCGTAGAGCACCAGTTTTCCCACTGTCACCGCAAGCAGCGCGAGTCCGGCGAGGCGGACCGCTTTCAGATCGCGGCGCAGCCCGAGGTAGAGAACCGCCAGGGCTACGAGCGCCCAGATGCTGCTGACCAGAGCATGGCCGGCCTGGAAGGAACCGCGTGACAGGTCGACGAGTAGCGCGGTATCCACGACGACCGTGGCCACCGCAACCAGCGCCAAGGCAACCGCGATGGCCACGAGCACCGGCTCGGCCCCCCCGCTTCGCCTGGAGTGGGCTGCGGCCGCGATGCCGGCCGCAAGCGCGACGGCAACCGCCGAAACCATGGCGCCGATCGTGGTCCCGCTGGCAAGTGCGTCGCCCATCTCGTTGAGCAGCGCCACCGGTGGATACTGGAAGAGCGATTCCAGGGGGGAGGTCTGGTCGATGGCGATCGCGGCAGCAACGGCCACATGGGCCATGGCGGCGATCTCCAGCGCGGAGCTGCGTTCCCGAACGGCGAGTACCGCAAGAATCACGGCTTCCAGGGCCAGCCCAACGACCAGGCTCGCTCCGTTCAGTACTTCGAGGGTTGCGAGCGCAAGTGCGGCCGATGCGATCAAAGCAGAGGCGATCTCGAGTGCCCGATCGCGTTCGCCCAGCAGTCGGGGCACAGCCACGAGCGCCAGGTTCACCGCCGCGATCAGGACAAACGCGATGCCGGCGGATCTTTCCTCGAACATCACCTGCCCCGCGATGAGCGACAGGGCGCCGGCGCCCAGCAGGAGTCGCAGGTTGAGCCCGTCGAGCCGCTCCAGCCGAAGGCGGACGATCCACGCCGCCGCGAGCAGCGCCCAGAAGGCCGCGACTCCGGCGACTGCCTGCCAGTACGGGGTCCACCCGAGCGCGCGGTCGTCGTCGAACGCCGCTCCGGCGATCAATGCGGCCGCGTAGATGCCACTGACGATTGTGCCGGCTACTGCAAGTCGACCCCAATCGTTCAGCAGCCAAAGCACAAGCACCGCCGCGCTCAGGATGATCGCGAATGCCACACCGGGCGCGCTGAGGCCGGCTTCGAGCGTCGGCGGCGCCACGAGGGCACCGATCACGCCGAAACCGGCGATCAGCTCGCTCTTCCAGCGCGTTGCGATGACGATGGCGAATGCGGCCACGAGGCCGGCGAGCACGATCCCAACCTCCGGAGCGATCAGGTCGTACCTGCGGCTCGCCGTGACGATTGCGATGTAGAGCCCGGCGAGCCCTACGCCGGTTGCCACAAGTGCAGCAACCAGCCCCTTGCGGGTGTTCTCCAGCCAAACGCCGACCGCGACCAGCAGGCCGGACGCCGCTGCTCCGATAAGCACGCGGCCGGTTGGGCCAAGCAGCCCACGTTGAGACGCCAGCACGTAGAGAAAGACCAGTCCCGCAACGACCGCGATGCCTCCGGCGATAGCCAGCAGTCGCGGTCCGCCGAGCGCGAGCACGCGATCAATGATGCTCGCCCCGCGTTCTCGCAGTGATGGTCTGGGCGGAGCGATCTCCGCGGAGGGCTCCCGGGCGGACGGAGCGGTTTCGGCGGTCAGGTCCTTGAGTTGCTGCTCGGCCTGGTCGAGCAAGGAAGCGATCGAGGCAAGCCGGCGGCGCATCCGGATGAGCTGATCCGAGGGGTCTTGCCTGTCCATCGCCCTATCGTGCCTGATGCTCCGGGCCGTTGTGATCCGGCCATCTGCCCGGCCGGACGTTTGCCCGTGGGCGACAGCTCCGCTGCGGCATCGAAATCTAGGACCTCCCGAGCTAGAGCAAGGGCGGAAGCGCGATGTCGCGATCGCGGACGGCCTCGAGCGGTTCCCCGGACCTCCGCAGTGACCTAAAGGGCGTATCCGCTGCGCCAAGGGACGCGTGCGGCCTTCGAAAGGTGCCACGCGACCCCAACCGAGACTGGCCTAGCGGGATTGAAGGTTGAACCCAAACCACCTGCACTTCATCCCGCCGGGCGAGCGTCGAGGCATTCATCGCCGCCCCTTCCTGAGCTGCATCTCATCGACACCCGTCGGATCCGACGACGACCTCATTCCCGGTCGCTCTTTCGCTGA
>CAMYIK010000284.1 GCA_947258365.1 uncultured Thermoleophilia bacterium
AGTTCAGACGATTGAGTGACAGCCCGCGACCAGCAAGGACCTCGCGTGATGCCGTGGCTACGCCGTCGAGCAGTTGCCCGAGCAAATCGGGCTCCATGACGCCGGCTCCGTTTGCGGTGGCGCCGACGGCGGAGCGAAGCTGTTCGGACGTGAGGTTCTCCTTGCGGAGGTATCCCGTGGCGCCGCTCTCGACGGCCGCGATCACCCCGGTCTGAGTGCATTCGGCGGCGCAGACGATCGCTCGTGCGCCCGCGGTCGACCGAACCTGGCGTATGAACTCCAGCGCGCCCTGTACGTCCTGGTCGACGATGACGAGCTCGCACTCCTGCGCGGCGCCCGACGACCAAGCGTCCGCGACGCTTTCCGCGCCCCTAACCTCCGTGACCTCGTCGCACGCGGAAAGGCACGCGGCCATGCCCTGGCGGTAGATGGCGTGATCGTCGACGATAAGAACGCGCATTCGGCTCCTAGACGCCCGGCCGGTTGGCGTCACTCCCTCAGGGGGTGGACGATGAATATATTGCGGGTGTTCGTTCCTCGTACAGAGCAAACTTCCTGATGCCACTGGTCGTCAACAGCAACGCACGCATCATGTGCACCCACGGTGGGCAGGTTCAGCTGATTCCCAAGCAGACCACCGTGCTCGCCGAGGGTGCTCCGGTGATGCGCGAGACCGACCTGATCGGTGCCCCGATTCTTGGATGCACCGTCGTGCCGTCGGCAGGATCCAAGCCCTGCCTCACCGTCATCTCGACACTGCCGGGAGGCTCCAACCCCCAGGTCACGGCAGTCGGCCTGCCGGTTCACATCCAGACGCTCAGTGGCATCACCGATGGCGTGCCCCCCGGGACGATCAGCGTCGTGTATCCGGGCCAGAGCACCGTCAATGCCTGAGTTGAGCCGACGAGCGGCTCAAACGAGGGCGGCGCGCGATGGCTGAGGAAAAGCACATGGTCGGCGACTACGAGCTTTTGGAAGAGCTCGGCCGCGGCGGCATGGCGGTCGTCTTCAAGGCGCGTCAGGCAAGCCTTGATCGCCACGTGGCCTTGAAACAGCTCGGGTCCTTCCACGCCGCCGATCCCACCGTCGCGTCGCGGTTCCTCAGCGAGTCGCGGATCACCGGCTCTCTCAGCCATCCGAACATCGTCACGGTCCACGAGTACTTCCAACACGACGCCACGCCGTACATCGCGATGGAGTTCGTCGAGGGAGGATCACTGAGGCCTCACGTGGGACGCCTGACGCTCCCGCAGATCGGTGGAGTGCTCGAAGGAGTCCTCGCGGCTCTCGACTTCGCGGGTGACCGAGGGATCGTTCACCGTGATCTCAAGCCCGAGAACGTCATGGTCACTGGGACGGGATCGGTGAAGGTCGCCGACTTCGGGATCGCCAAAGCCATCAACGCGGTGACGATGGGGCATCAGACGGCCACGGGGACCACGGTGGGAACCCCGTCCTACATGGCGCCCGAGCAGGCCATGGGCAAGGAGGTCACACCCAAGACCGACCTCTACGCCGCCGGTGTCATCGCGTACGAGCTCTTGTCCGGCAGCGTGCCGTTCTCGAGCCAGGACACCCCGATGGCCGTGCTGCTCATGCACGTCAACGAGACGCCCGCGCCGCTTTCGGAGTCGGACCCGTCGATCGATGCCGACCTGGTGGAGTGGGTCGGACGGATGCTCGCGAAGGATCCCGGCGACCGCCCGGCCGACGCGGAGACCGCATGGGATGACTTCGAAGGAATCCTGATCAGGCTCGCCGGCCCGCGGTGGCGTCGCGAGGCTCGTCTCGGGGCGACCGTCGCCGATGCGACGACCCCCAAGCCCTTGACGCCGGCTCCGTTCGACGCGAGTACGGCTCCACCCGAGGGGCAGGAGGGGTTTGAGACGTTCGCGCCCGGAGGGGCCGCCCCAACCGAGGTCGACGCGCCGTCACCCGCGGGACCCGCACCCACCGTGGTGCCCGCAACCGCTGCTTCCGGCGACGCACCTGTTCCCACCGACGCCGGCTCCCCGCCCGCCGAAGAGACCGACGGATTCAAGACATACAACGCGCCACCCCCCGTTCAGCCCCCCCCGCGGCAGGCGACCCCCCCGCCAGAGCCGCCTCCCCCGCCCCCGGTCACCAAACCCGAGCCTCCCGCCGCGGTTGTTGCGCCCACCTCGATGGAGACCGCGGCGCCAGAGGTGCCGGAGGCCCCGCCGGAGCCGGACCCCGAGACCCCGGCTCGCAGCGCGGGCAGCATCCTCAAGGAGCGCTGGTGGGTCGCCGCGATCGGCGTGGTGGTGGCGCTTGGCGTGATCGGGGCCTTTACCCTGCTCGGCGGTGGGGGTGACGATGAGGAGCCGAGCGCGGACCCGGCTCCTGCCGAGGGTTCTCCTGACGTCGTGGCCGATCAGCTGCCGGATCTCGTGGTCGACGGGGAGTCGCTCATGGTCGTTGAGACCTCGGGTCAGATCACCCGAATCGCACCCAACGGCACCGCCGAGGGGCAAACCACCGACATCGCCGGCCCCCGGGCCCTCGCCGCGCTTCCGACC
>CAMYIK010000285.1 GCA_947258365.1 uncultured Thermoleophilia bacterium
CGACGCCGTCGTGGTCGGACGACAGGACAGCGGCCAACTCAAGCTCTACAAGAGACCCGAGTTCCCGACGGCTTATGCCATCTGGGCAGGCGCCGGCCTGGGGCTGGCCGCTGGCCTGGTCACCGCCCTCGTTCCGGATGCCGCGACCAACACCAGGCTCCTTCCCGGGGCCACCGCGGGCGCGGGACTCGGGGTCGTGGCCGCGTACGTCGCCCGCGGCATCGGACGTGAGCAGCTTGAGGCCATCGGTGAGCGACTCGATGCCAGCGCTGCGGCGCTCGTGGTGGCCGTCTCGGATGTGCTCGCTGATCGCGTCCGAGCCGCGCTGGCGACTGGGGACCCGGTGCTCACGAGCCCGGTCACCATCGACATCGACAGCTTGGCCGACGACGCACGCGCCGCCCAGCAAGAGGCCCGTGGAGGCCTTGATCCACGCAGCGCCTCAGCGCCGTATCGGCTGTAGGCACGACCACCACACGACCCAAGCCAAGACCCGGAACCCGAAGCGAGGATGAGATGACACAGCAAGATCACACCACCACGCCAGGACCCCTGGTCGACGAGTTCGGCCAGCCGATCATCTCGGAGACCCTGCGTCGCGCAGGCCTGCGTTCCTGGCTCTGGGTCGGCATCAGCGTCTTCGCCGTCTTCGTGGCCACGTTCCTGGGCATGCTCTCGGACCTGGTCGTGCCGCTGGTCGTGGCCATCGTCCTGGGCATGATCTTCGAGCCCGTGGTCACGAAGCTCGCGCGCTGGATCCCGCGCACCTTCGCCGCCATCGTCGTGCTGGTTGGGCTGGTCGGGCTGATCGTGGCCGCCGTCGGTGTGGTGGTCTTCGGCGTCATCGACCAGGGCCCTGAGATCGCCGCCCAGTTCCAGGCCGCCGTGGGCCGACTCGGCGAGTGGCTCGCAGAGCGTGGCATCGACATCGAACCGGCCGCTGATACGGTCGCGAGTGTCGAGTCTGCCGTGAACGAAGCCCTTCCCGGGATCGTTGCGCAGCTGCCCGACGTCTTCTCCAGCGTGGCCGGGTTCTTCAGTGGCTCGTTCGTAGCCCTCTTCATCCTGTTCTTCGTGTTGAGTCACTGGAAGACGTACTCCGGCTGGGTCGGAGCGCACCTCGATGTCCCGGCTGACCTCGGCGCAGGCATCGTGGAAGACGCCACGCAGTCCATGCGTGACTACTTCTACGTGCTGACCATCACCGCCTTGCCGGTGGCCATCATCGTGGGCGCGACGGCGTTCGTGCTGGGCGTGCCCCTGGCCTTCACCATCGGCCTGGTCACCTTCGTCACCGCATACATCCCGTACATCGGCGCCATCCTGTCAGCGGTGTTCGCCCTGGCCATCGCCTTCGGCTCGGGCGGCGTGGTTCCGGCTGTCGGCATCCTGGCCGCCATCGCCGTCGCGCAGGGCCTGGTGGAGCCGCTCATCTCGACCAGGTTGCAGCGCGACACGCTGAACCTGGACCCGGTCGTCTCGTTCAGCTCGACCATCGTGGGCTCTGCGCTGGCTGGTGTCCTTGGCGCCACCCTTTCAGCACCGATCGTGGGCATGGCCCTGCGCATCAACAAGCGCATCAAGGACTACAAGGAATTCGGCCCTGACTACGACCCCACGGCGGCGAAGGCTGAGACAGACGGTTCGGATGACGTCGAGAAGGGTTCGGCTGAGACCCAGAAGGCGGAGCCGGCCGGAGCCTCACAAGCCAGCTAGCGCCGGGATGACACGACCATGAGCCGCCTGAAGGTTCCCGATTTCATCGAGGATGTCATCCGGGATCCGCAGCAGCGCGGCATCCTCATCACCGGCATCCTCGCATTGTTCGCGGTCGGCGTGGTTCCCCGTGTCCTGGAGCCCGGCTTGCCCACGTCGCAGGAGCGGCTGAAGACACAGCCCGAGATCGAGAACCTCTTCTACCTGCTGGCCTTCGTGTCGGCGGCCACCATCATCCTGGGCGGAGTCGTCAGTGACATCTTCCGGCGGCGCAGCCTGTTCCTTGGTGCCCTCGCGGTCATGGCCGGCGGGGCTGCGCACAACATCTTCATCGACGATGGCACCACGTACTACATCGCCAGCATCGCCATGGTCAGCGCCGCCGGCGTGGCGCTTTCCTACGGCATCGGCTCGGTAGCGATCGCCTATCGCGGCGCCGAGCGCGGTACGGCCCTCGGGTTCGTCTATGGCGCCATGGGTGCGGGATCTGCCCTTGCCCCGGCGGTCCTTACGGCGTTCGTGGTCCGTACACCCAGCGAAGACCCGACACAGCCAGCTGGCTTCGGCTTCGACACCTGGCTCGCCTATGCCATCGCGGCGCTCGCGGCGAGCCTTGCCTTGTGGGCTGCGTACCGTTGGATGCCTTCGCTGCCGGGCCAATTGCCGGCCCCACGCGTGCTGGTCACGTCTGCGGCGATCTGGGCCATCAGCGTCCTGGCTATCGTCGTCGGGGTCATCGGCATCGGCGGGCCAGGCAGTCCGGCGCTGCGCTTCGTGCTCATCACCGGTGGCGCCATCGGCATCGTGGCCA
>CAMYIK010000286.1 GCA_947258365.1 uncultured Thermoleophilia bacterium
GGCCGCGGGTGAGATCTCCGACGCCCTCGCCAAGGCGCGGGTTCGGGCGATCGCTTCCGGCAACAACCACGTGGTCTACTTCAACACCGGCCTCAACGGCGGTACCGACGTGTGCGGGAACGCGCTGCAGGACGCCAACGGCGATGCGGTCCCGATCCTGGTGCTCGACGATGGCGCCCCCGGCAACCCGACGGCCAACTGCTGCATCGATCTCGCCGATACGGTCGTCGACACCTACCCGGCGGCGAGGGGTGTCTTCTGGGGCGCGAACCACGCGGCTGCTGCCGCGCCCGACGACACGGGAGCCACCGGCAACTATCTGACCGGCAGCACCTTCTCCGACCAGAACGGCGGACAGGCCGAGTGGATCATGTTCCGCCCCGACGGCGTGCCCGTGGGCTTCACCGGTGGGGGCGCGTGCAACCCCGGCCCCATGGGCAGCGGCGGCGGCGCCATCTACATCACCAACAACGATCGCGACTACGCGGTCAGCATGACACCGCTCGGCGGCATCAAGGTCTACGTGTTCGAGCGATCGGGGGCGCAATGGACGCAGTGAGCACCAACTCGCAGCCGGGCCGTGGGCGAGGGGGCTTCACCCTCGTCGAAGTGATGATCGCCTTCGTGCTGCTCTCCATGGGGCTGCTCGCGATGCTCGCCCTCCAGCTCCACGCCATGCGCGGTGGCCAGCTGGGGCGCCACTACACGTTCGCCGCGCAGGCCGCTCGGGATCAAATGGAGATGCTGCACCGGCTTCCCTGGGGCGATGCCCAGATCGCGCCCGGCGGCTGGACGCCCGTGGCTGCCGCCCCGGCCGAGGTGATCGAGCTCGACGGTGGCGGAACCGTGCAGGAGCAGGCCTATGCGATGTCGTATCGCGTGACCGCCGATCCCGTGGACCCCGCGCTGCTGCGGCACTTCGACGTCCGGATCACCTGGTACGAGCCCAACGACGACCCGGCGCCCACACCGCCCCGGCGTCGCTACGCGATGACCAGCATCCGGTTCAACGACTGATGGAGGGCGGGATGCGAAGATACGGCTTCACGCTTCCGGAGCTGATGATCTCCATGGCGATCCTCGGCATCCTGTCGATGTTCCTCAGCGACATGCTGGTCCAGCAGAACAAGGCCTACACGGTCGTCGATCAGGTGAGCGAGGTACAGAACAACTCCGCGGCGATCGCGAGCCTGCTGGAGCACGACGCTCGGGAGACCGCGCTTCTGGTGCCGGAGGCCGCGGCCGTGTGCGGGGTCGACAGCAACACGGCTTCCGACGTCCTCTACTTCACCGATGGCGCCGCGATGAACTTCGCCAACGAGATCCGCTACGACCTCGGCGGTCTCATTGCGTCGTCGAACCCGAGCCTCTCGGGTACGTCAGCGGTGTTGGACGTGGATGACGTCGCCATCGACGACGATCCCTTCTACGACACCGATGGTGACGCCAACCCGGACAGCGATTTCCAGATCGGCTCCGGGGTGATCGTCGTGGATCGGGCCAACCCGGACCGGGGGGCTGCCTGCGGGGTGGTGACCGCCGTGACGCTCGGTACCAACCGCATCACGGTGGACTTCAGTCAGGGCTCCAGTGGCCTGCTCGCGCGCAACGCATCCCACAATGCTCCGGATCACGTCGCTGTGCCCGCGACCGTCTATCGCGTGAACAACAACCTCCAGCTGCTGCGCAACTCGCTGGTGCTCGCGGAGGATGTCGAGGACCTCCAGTTCTCGCTGTTCTACGACGTGAATGACGACGGCGTGATCGCGGCGGCAGAGAACCCTGGCGCGTACAGCGGCCCTCAGTACATCCCCCGAAACGAGGACAACCGTGATCTCACCGAGATCCGCATTGCCTTCGTGGTGCGCAGCCGGGCGCCCGACCCGGACCTCCCGGATGCGTCGTTCCAGGCGCTCGAGAACCGCAATCCCGTGGCCGGCACGGACGGATTCCGACGACGCGTGCACGTGGCGAACGTGCGGCCGCGCAACGTCGGGCACCGCGTGGACTAAGGAGCAGACTCATGGCGCGAACGCATCGAAGGAGAGAAGCGGGCTCGGCGCTGTTCGTCGCCGTGGTGATGCTCGTGCTGATGGGCTTCCTTGGCATCGGGGCGCTGAACCGCGTCACCCTCGACGAGCCGGTGACCGGCTTCCAGAACCGCGCTCGTACTGCCTTCTACGCGGCCGAAGGAGCCGTCGCCGAGGCCCGCCGGATCGTGCAGGTCAACGCCACGAACCGGGGAGCGTCGCCTGGCTTCCATACCCAGGGCGCTGCCAAGAACGTCGGCGACACCGTGCTCTACGACCGCGAAGGTGGATCCCTGCCGAGCTACTACGGCGACCCCGATTTCCCCGCGGCCATCCGGTACCTGAAGGACGGCGGCCCGGTGGAGGGCTTCAGTCTGCAGCCGGGCCAGGGCCTGGTGAAGACATTGTGGCAGATCAACGTGGTCGGCGAGAGTCCGGACGGCTCCTCGTCCCGGCTCGAGGTGGTAGCTGT
>CAMYIK010000287.1 GCA_947258365.1 uncultured Thermoleophilia bacterium
ACGATGAGGGCAAAGACCAGCCCCCGCCGTTCGATCTGCTCAGCCTCGGCGGGCTCGGCGCTCATGATCGACCGACGGCGCCGATCGCCAGGCACCAGCCCAAGAGCCGCGAGTAGATCGCCTTGACGTTGCGGCGGCGCAGGCTGCGCCCGCGGCGGGGTGAGAGGGTCGGGGCACTCATCGATCGATCACCGTGGTCGGGTTGTGGGGACGGGGTGATGGCGGCGGCCTCGGGGTTCAAACAGGCCCGTGTCGACCGTGACCACGCTTCAAGCTACCCGCCCTGGGCTGCCGACGCCACGCGGGCTCGTCCGTGTCAATCGCAAAGGGAAGTTCGCGTTGAGGTACCGCTTCCGCCGAGCGGGTGGTTACTCGGTGAAGATGCGGGTCGTGATGCTCGGCTCGCCCGGGACACCGAGCCTGCAGGACGAAGGCGCGGACCATCACCGTGCTGCCGTAGGCAGCTCGGATCGGGTAGCCGCCGTAGCCCACCTCCGTATTCGGTCGGGCTGCGTCGACCTGAATCAGAACAACCTGTGAGTCCACGTCGAAGTGGCTCCAGGGCGAACAATCCGCGAACATCTCTCGGTAAAACAAAGGTGTCGAGAGATCGCTCGGTCGTCACACTTTTAGCCCATTTACAGGCCTAAAGCGCCCTAGCGCGAATCCTCAAAACCCCGGGAAATCGGATTCCCAAGCTGGATGTCGCCGGTTCGAGCCCGGTCGCCCGCTTCGAAAGAAAGGCCCGCACAGAGGCCATTATTCCCGACTCCTGGCGTGCCGAATCTCGCCGAGAGTCGCTCTCGGGGAACACTGGGGGAACATCTTCGCCGGTCCGCGCTCTCATGGCGGCTTCGGCGTAGCTCACCGGCTCCCTCTGGCGCGCGCCGTCGAAGACGTGGGCATAGGTGCGCATCAGCAGGCCGACCCCGTGTCCGAGGATCGCCGCCACCTCCGGGAGCGGCCTGCCCTCGTAGATCAGACCCGAGGCGCACGAGTGTCGCAGCGACTAGGGCGTCGCCGTGACGCCGTCGGCGTCGGTCAGCCGCTGCCACGAGCGCCGGCGCCAGTTGTGCAGGTCGATCGGCCCCGTGCTCGCCGGGTGCGACGAACGACTCGGGCGAGGGAGCCGGAAGCTCGGCCAGGTCCTCGGCGAGCGGCGCGAGGATCGGGACCACACGGTGGCGCGCGGTCTTGGTCTGCTCGCGAAGCTCGCCGCTGGTGAAGACTCGGCGGATCATCATCGCGTGGTCGCCGACGTCTTCCAACGGAGCGCGGATGCCTCCTCGGGACGGAGCCCCGCGTAGGCCATCAGCGAGACCAGGGCGGCATCGCGGAGGCCCTCGGCCTTGGCAGGAATCGCCTCGATCTGCTCGACCGACACCGCGCGGCCAGGAGCGGGCTGATGGCGCAGGCGCTTGATGCCGACGCAGGGGCTGAGCGGCAGAAGGCACGCTCGACCGTCGCGCCGAGCGCCGCCGACAGCGTCGCGAGCGTCGTGTTCGCCATGTAGTTCGAGGCTCCGGCCGGGGAGATCCGAGCTCCCGTCCCGCCGTCGCCCCACGCGGAGCGTAAGGCCAACGAGCTCCTGCCCCTGCGCCGACCTTTCGACCGATCCGAGCGCACCGCGGCGCGCTCGTCCCTCTTCCTTAGTCAGTCGCTCGTGAGACATCTAAAGTCTTGGCCCCTCGCCGCCGATTGTATCGGATGGCCCATTACGCCATCTCCCGGGGGCTCTGAGTGAGACACATGCAATCCACGATGGCCATGATCGCCATGGCATGTGTCTTGGTGCTCATGGCCTATGGACTCTCCGCTTGGAGGGCCCAGCCCGCCACGGCTCACGGGGGCGACTACACCATCGACTTCATCGGTGTCGATACGAGCACGTATTCGCCGATCACCGGGGGTGGGGACACTGCGAATGGCCTGAACGCGATGCCGGGGGACGGGATGCTCTGCGGTCAGATCGTTTCCTACGACGCCGTCATCACCATGGGCTCGCCGCTTCCCGACGATCCGCACACCCTCGCGATGAGTTTCTCGTTCGGTGCGGCCGCCAGCGGGGCTAACTACATTGGCTTCTCCGAGTTCGTGGGCGCCACAGTGCGCGACTCAGATTCCGGCGCCGCCAATGACGACGGCAGCACCGCAACTACGATCTCGGCCGGACTCACGGGCCCTCTGTACCAGAGTGGGTCGACTCTCGAAGCCGTCGTCGAGGTCGACGACCTCGACGGGGGGGAGACGGTCGTCGTTCGGTTGGATGTGCGGCTCTCATGCCATCCGACCGAGCGGTACACGGGGGTACTCAGCGCCTCGCTACTCGATGCAATCGATGTGGCCACCGGCGGCTCCGCAGCGCATTGCGGTCATTCCCCGGCAGGGTCACTGGGGCGTCAGATCACTTTGCATCCAGTTCGAGGTGAGTGGCCGGAGACTGCACAAA
Source organism: uncultured Thermoleophilia bacterium (assembly GCA_947258365.1). Taxonomy (GTDB): domain Bacteria; phylum Actinomycetota; class Thermoleophilia; order Miltoncostaeales; family Miltoncostaeaceae; genus CAMYIK01. The sequence goes on from CAMYIK010000287.1 coordinate 2,450, forward strand.
GCGTCCGTTCACGCTGTTGGTCGGTACAGCAGAAACCAACCACAAAGAGGAC
>CAMYIK010000288.1 GCA_947258365.1 uncultured Thermoleophilia bacterium
CACCCGGCGAACCCCGGATACATCGAGCAGCCGGCGTACCGCCTCAGACGGGCGGTAGATCTTTACGGGCGCCGCACCTTCCCGGCTGCGCTCATTCGCTGCCAGCAAGGCTCCCAGCCCGCGGCTGTCCATGAAGGTCACGCTCTCCAGGTCTACATAGACCGGAGCGTTGTCACGTTGGGCGTCAGTCAGCGCTTTGGAGACATCCGCTAGGGAAGCCGCGTCGAGAACGCCGACAACCTTGACGGTTGTCCACTCCCCGTGAGACTCGACGGTGACCTGAACCTGCTCGGCGGACATCCATGATTATGATACCACCGAGGCCATCGTTGGCCCGCGCTCCTGTTGCGCGTGGCGACATTTCTCGGAGGGTTCACGAAAGATGAAGCGACTGCCGCTGTGGATGATCGTCGTATTGGCGGTGCTGACGGTACTTATGATCTGGGGCGGATGGCATGACCGCCACGAGGCCGGAATCCTGCCCTTCGTGCTCGGCTTCGTCTGGCTCGCCATCACGTTCGCCTCGCTCGGGCGCATCGCCGCGCCTGAGAACGACTAAGAGCCTGGTCTGAGGAAACGACGGCCCGAGCACAGCGCGTGCGACTCGGGCCATCATCTCACGGGCCCCACTCGCCCCCCTGCGAGCGAGGCCCGGGACGACGACTGCGAGCAGCCACCGTCCTGCTTGCCGACCACATTCACTTCGCCGGTCGACAACCACCTTTCCGCCCGGAGGGTGCACACCAGGCGGGATCCGTTGTCCTTCACCCTTAAAGACAGGCAACCCTCGCTCAGGGTTACGAACGAAAACGAAAGAGCGGTTACGGTTGGAAAAGCGCGTGTCGAGTAGCATCGCCGGCTATGGCTGAGAACCCTTACGACATCCCCCGCGATTCCGCTGCGCGACGCAGCGCAGCGATCACCGACGGCCCCGATAGGGCCCCCGCTCGCGCCATGCTCAAGGGCACGGGCTTCACCGACGAAGACTTGGCACGACCGCTGATCGGCGTGGCGACCACCTGGATCGAGACCATGCCCTGCAACCTGAATCAGCGGGAGCTGGCTCAGGACGTCAAGCGAGGGGTAAGAGCCGGCGGCGGCACCCCCATGGAGATCAACACCATCGCCGTGTCCGATGGCGTCTCGATGGGAACCGAGGGGATGCGCGCGTCCCTGGTCTCGCGCGAGGTGATCGCCGATTCCATCGAATTGGCGTGCCTTGGCCACATGTTCGACGGCGTGGTTTGCCTGGTCGGTTGTGACAAGACGATTCCGGCGGCCGTGATGTCGCTGGCGCGTCTCGACGTGCCGGGACTGGTGCTCTACAACGGCTCCATTGCCCCCGGCAGGTTCAAGGGCCGAGATGTCACCGTGCAAGATGTCTTCGAGGCGGTCGGCGCCCATGCTGCCGGCAAGATGAGCGCGGCTGAGGTTCACGCTCTCGAGAACGTAGCCTGCCCGGGTGCGGGCGCCTGTGGCGGCCAGTTCACCGCCAATACGATGTCGATGGCGCTTGAGATGCTTGGGATCAGCCCCGCCGGGCTAAACGGCATTCCCGCGAACCATCCCGACAAGCCCGGCTCGGCTGAACAGGCTGGACGGCTGGTGATGGATCTGGTGCGCGCCGACACCCGCCCAAGCGAGATCATCACCCGCGAGTCCATCGAGAACGCCGTGGCCGGCGTGGCCGGTTCGGGTGGATCGACGAACGCTGTGCTCCACCTGCTCGCCATTGCGCGAGAGATGCAGGTCCCGCTGTCCATCGACGAGTTCGATGAGATCGCGGAACGGACGCCCATCGTGGTCGACATCAAGCCGGGCGGTCGCTTCGTCGCAACCGATTTGCATGAGGCAGGCGGTGTCGCGGTGATGATGCGCGAGCTGCTCTCCAAGAACCTTCTGAATCCCGGCTGCAAGAACGTGGATGGGCGCACGCTCGACGAGATCGCCGCGGCGGCGCAAGAAACTCCGGGACAAGAGGTCATCGTCCCCGTTGACCAGCCACTTTCGGAGACCGGCGGCCTGGCGATTCTCCGTGGCAATCTGTCCCCCGAAGGCAGCGTGGTGAAGCTGGCCGGCCACGAGCGGCGCCTTCACAGAGGCCCCGCGCGCGTCTTCGAGTCCGAGGAAGAGTGCTTCGCGGCGGTGAAGGATCGCAGCCTCAAGCCGGGTGATGTGATCGTGATCCGCTACGAGGGTCCCGCGGGTGGGCCAGGCATGCGAGAGATGCTCCACGTCACCGCGGCAATCGTCGGGGAGGGCCTTGGAGAGGACGTCGCGCTCATTACCGATGGTCGGTTCTCCGGGGCGACTCACGGCCTCATGGTGGGCCACGTTGCCCCTGAGGCCGCTCGGAAAGGACCAATCGCGGCACTTCAGGACGGTGACATCATCGTTCTGGATGTCGACAGCCGTGAATTGAACGTCGAGCTGAGCGACGACGAGATCGCCGCCCGGCTCGAGGATTGGCAACCGCCGGAGCCGCGCTACCGCGCG
>CAMYIK010000289.1 GCA_947258365.1 uncultured Thermoleophilia bacterium
CGCCGGATTCTCTGAGCAATTCGCGTTGAAGTCGCGTATGCGCTGGCCGTGCCCACGTCGCCGAATTCGAGCCCAATGCCTGCGACCAGCAGCACGGCCCACGCCCAGGCCCACCATCCGCCCGAACGAGGTCGAGACGGATCAGGTCGCAGCAACCCGCTAGGCCGCCGTCCAACGGGCCGGGCGGCTGGACCGTCAGGCCACCGCAACGATGGCGGAGAGGACCAGCATCGTGATGGCGGGCAAGGCCTTGCGGAGCGGATCGCGGACCTTCAGGTGCATCGAGACGGCGCCCAGCATCAGTATCACGAGCCCGACCGCGCCCGGTCGGGTGGCAGCCGGGACGAACAGCCCCACGAGGAGCAGCGATGCGCAGAGGAGCTTCAAGGCGCCGATCACGTAGACCGACCCGGAAGGCAGGCCGTAGTGATCGAACTCCTCCTTCATGTTCGAGGCCGAGCCGCCTCGGTAGCTCGTGGCCTTGCCGAAGCGCAGGATCCAGACGTTGAAGATCCCGAGCGCGACGACGATCTGCACGATCATCACGACGACGTCCACGAAGCCCCCTCTCCAGGCACTCGTTGGGTGCCGGCAGGACGTAGTGTAGACACGACTCGGCGACCCGGTCCATCCCGATCGCCCGCCGGTCGCCCGAGCCGGGCAGTGGCATCGGCGCGGCGGTACGCCCAGGACGGACATTCCCGAACTCACCGAAGAGCAACTGAAGAGGGCGATTCCGGCCCGCTTGCGAAGGCGCCTGATGCACGGACGCTTCGAGTCCGGCGAGGATATCCTGCGCTCAGTGCCTTCGTGGGGCTCACACAGACGGAGTTCGCCAAGGCGATGGGAATCAGCGTCCACACGGTCCGCAACTGGGAGCAGGGCCGGAGGCAGCCGGAGGGGCCGGCGATTGCGCTGCTCCGGATTGCCGCACGTCACCCACGGATCATTCGCGAGAACCTCGAGGCGGCGGCTTAGGGAGGGACGCCCAAGGTGCAGAGCATTCAGGCGGTAGGCCTTGAGCACACCTTGAGCACAGGGTCCGCGCGAGAAACCCTCATGATTCCGGCGGCTTATCGCCGGGATCGCCGGATTCGAGTCCCGTCCGCCCCGCCATAACCATTCGATTTCGATCGTGTTTTACGGCCGGCTTTCGGCGGGATACAAGTGGGATACACGCGCCGGGTTGCGCAGGATGTCGAACGACCCGCCGCGCGCGAGCTTCGCGTACACCCGCGTCGAGGCCGGGTCGGCGTGACGAAGCGCCGCTTGGATCTGCTCGAGCGACACCCCACGCCGAATGGCGTTTGTCGCCGTCGAGTGCTTCGTGCCCTCGTACATCGGGACGTGCACGCCGAGCACCTTCCGCGCGTAGTGGTTCCAGCGGGCCCGGAGTGCGTTCCCCAGCCAGCGCCTGCCCGCGATGCGACCGGTCGGGTTCACGAAGAGCGGGATTCTGTTCCCCTGGAGTCTCGCCGATGGCTGAACCTGATCGAGGCGCCACAGGATCCACTCGCGGCACAGTAGATGCAGCCGAAGCGCCGCGAGAAGCGGGCTCGATGAAGCCAACCGATCCAACCGCGGTGAAGCGCATCAGCCCTGGTCGCCGAACATGACTCCGACGGCATCATCCGCCAGCGCCTGACCTGCCTCCACATACAGATTGCGAGCTACGTCGACCCCAGCCGCCCGAAGCTCCTCGACCTGGTCCGGGTAGGTGGCAATGGCGGCGATCCGCGCATTCGGGAGGAACTCTCTCACCCGGCCCACCAACTCGAGGTTGGCCGCATGGCTGCTGGTCGACGCAAACACGAGATCCACCTCAGGATGGAATCTGACCCGCTCCCAGAAGTCGCGATCAAGAGCGTCACCACGAACCACATTTCGGCCCACCGCACGATGGCGTGCAGCAGTCTCCTCATTGCGTTCGACGCCGACAAGCACCTGCCCACGCCGGATGACGAGTTCGTCGTACGATCCGGCTCCTACCCGACCCATACCGAAGACGAGCACGCGGGCCTGGCCGCAGTCGATCACTGCGTCTTCGCCGATCGTCGGGCGTCGCTCGAACCGATGGAGCCAATCCGACCAGCGGTCGTAGAACCGATACCGAACTCTATTGGCGGCTGAGGCGACAACGAACGACCCAGAAACGGCCACGGCGATTGTCGACACCCAAGCCTGGTCGATCAGGCCGGCCGACAGGGCGGCGGCACCCACGATCAACCCGAACTCGCTGTAGGTGGAGAGCGTCAGAGAGCCGTGAACCGCAGTGCGAGCTCGCAGTCGGAAGCGTGTGAAGAGCCAGAAGAACCCGAAACTGCGCGCTGGCACCAGAAGCAGAGCAAAGAGGCCGATCACCCATGCTGCGCCAGGCGGCGTCCCTTCCAAGCCGATCGAGAGGAAGAACCCCACCAAAAGGATGTCCTTGAACGACAGCAGACGGTCCGACATCTCGCCTGCTCTCGGTTGTTGCGAGAGCATGAGGCCGG
>CAMYIK010000290.1 GCA_947258365.1 uncultured Thermoleophilia bacterium
GGTCAGCTTCGGGAGGTCGATGCGGTTCATGGTCACGCACGTACAGTTTCTGTCGAGGACGGTGAAGATCGTCTTGTCCGGGTGGGCGTCGCGTAGTCGGTGAACAAGATTGAGGTCGGTGCCGATGGCGATCGTGGTGCCCGCGGGCAGTTCCTCGCAGCGGCGAATGATGTACTCGGTGCTGCCGGACTCATCGGCCGCGAGCACCGTCGGGCGCGGGCACTCCGGGTGCACGATTACGCGGATCCCCGGGTAGTTCACGCGGTGGCGCTCCACCTGTTCGGCGGTGAAGTTGGTGTGGACGTTGCAGAAGCCCTTCCAAAGGATCACCGGGGCGTCATTGAGCAGGTCACGGTTGGCTCCTCCGAGCTCCGCCAGGCGGGGGTTCCAGACCGGCAGAGCCGCGTCCTCGAAACCCATGTCGCACGCCACGTTCCTGCCGAGATGCTCATCCGGAAAGAAGAAGATGGCGTCGCCTTCGCCAAGGGCCCACTCGAAGACCGTGCGCGCGTTGCCCGAGGTGCAGACCGCGCCACCGTTTTCGCCGCAGAAGGCCTTCAAGACCGCGTCGGAGTTCATGTAGGTGATGGGGATGATCCGCTTGCCCGGGAGGGCCGCGGTGATCTGTTGCCACGCATCGCGCACGGTGTAGATGTCCGCGCACTCGGCGAGGTGGCAGCCGGCCGAGAGATCCGGCAGCACCACGGTCTGGCCGGGGCGAGCGAGTACATCCGCGGATTCGGCCATGAAGTAGACCCCGAGGAAGACCACCAGCTCGGCCTCGGCCTCGGCACCGAGCTTCGCCAGCTTGAACGAGTCGCCGGTCACATCGGCGAACTCGATCACCTCGTCCTTTTGGTAGTGGTGGCCCAGCACGATCGCCCGATCTCCGAGGGCCTCGCGCGCCGCCCACGCGCGCCGGCGCAGCTCGTCCGTCGGAACTGTGGGAATCGGCATCTCGCATACGGCTGCTGTGCTCATGCGGCGCTCCTCATCGGCGCGAGTTTCGTTACGGGAAGGTCGAAGGCTTCGCCGTCGCACCATGCGATGCGGTGAGACAGACCAGGATCGGTAGCGGGGTAGTCCTGCCGGAAGTGCGCCCCACGACTCTCGTCGCGATACGCGGCCGCACCCAGAACGATCTCTCCGAGTTGGAGCATGTTGGCGCTCTCGAAATCTGGGGGCGGAACGAGGTTCGCAAGCTCGGTGCTCGCGTGGGCGATCGTGTCGAGCGAGCGCTCCAGGCCGGCTCCCGACCACATCGCCTCCCCCAGACGCTGTCGCCAGTTCGCCGCTGCGGGTCCAAGCGCCAATGGCTCTCGCGCGGACCCGAGCGGCCACTGTGGCCACTCATCGTGGGACGCGAGTACTTCGCGAGAGGCTCGGTCGGCCATGAGCGCTCCCTCGAGCAAGCTGTTGGACGCCAAGCGGTTGGCGCCATGGGCGCCGGTCGAGGCGCATTCGCCGATCGCGAGCAGACCCGGAAGGCTGGATCGGCCACTGGTGTCGGTGAGCACTCCACCCATGAAGTAATGGGCAGCGGGGGTGACGGGAATCAGATCGCGGGCGAGGTCGAGCCCGTGCTCGCGGCAGATCGCCGAGATGCCGGGGAAGCGATTGACGACCTGCTCGTCGTCGAGGTGGCGCAGATCGAGGCTGACGGGCCCGCCGGTGTCGAGCGCGCGGCGGTAGATGGCCCGAGCCACCTGATCGCGCGGGCTCAGCTCAGTGAGTCCGTCTGAGCCGTCGAGAAAACGAACGCCATGCGTGTCGCGCAGGATTGCGCCCGCTCCGCGAACCGCCTCGGAGATGAGGGGCAGGGGGCTGCCACCGACTGCCAGCGCGGTGGGATGGAACTGGACCATCTCCATGTCGGCAAGTGCGGCGCCGGCACGGGCGGCGATGGCGATGCCGTCTCCGGTCGCGTCGGTGGGGTTGGTGGTGAAGGGAAAGAGTTGACCAATGCCGCCCGTGGCGAGCACGACGGCACGCCCATGGCGCTCGGTCGTTCGACCGGAAGCGTCAATGCACTCCACGCCGCTGGCCACACCGTCGCGGCGCAGAACGCTACGAACGGTGGTCTCCTCGAGGATGGTGATGTTCGTGTGCGCACGTACGGCGGCGGTAAGCGCGGCCATGACACCACGGCCCGTCGCGTCGCCATCGACATGGACGATTCGAGGCGTGCTGTGAGCAGCCTCGAGTCCGAGCGCCGGTGGGTCGCCGCCATCGAAAGCGACGCCGAGCTCCATGAGCTCCGCCACACAGGCGGGCCCGTGGGCGCAGACCGCCTCGGCTGCGGCATGGTCACAGATCCCGGCGCCCGCGGCGATCGTGTCGTGCAGGTGGGGCTGAATGCCGTCGTCGGGACCGATGGCCGCCGCGATACCGCCTTGGGCGCGGCGGGTGCTGCCGCTGCCGAGGGTGCGCTTGGTCACCATGAGCACCGGCGCGAGTGGGGCGACGCGCAGCGCCAC
>CAMYIK010000291.1 GCA_947258365.1 uncultured Thermoleophilia bacterium
ATATGGAGGGTGATATGTGCGGGTCTTGCTCAACGCCCGAGCCGCCATCTGTTCAGGCGAGATCTGGGTGTCTCGGAGCGGGTGAAGCCACGACTAGCGGACTAGCCGGCTAGCGCCATCTAGTCGTCACGCCTCTGCCATTTCGCGTGCAAATGCCCTTGCGTCCTCTAGGTCCTTGCTGGTGGGGCGTTTTCGGTTGACAAGGAACATGAATTCGCCTTTGCAGAAGAATTGTCCGGCTACTTCGGCACCCTTTGCCGTTACCGCTTCCTCCAAGGCCCCCACCTCGTTTCCCCTGCCGTTTCCAGAGGTGCCAAAGAGAGCTACTTTCCTCCCGGCAAAGTCGTTTCTGTCGATGAACCGCCTGAAACCCAAGCCGCGCAAGGGACCGTATAGCCCAGCACCTAGGAAGACAAAGGAGTCCTCAGCCAACCTGTCTCTCGTTTTCACATTCTCTGCGGCAACACCCAATTCAGAGGCGATGGCGTCGGCCACCTTCTTGGTGTTCCCGCTCAACGAGTAGTAGATGACCTCAAACATTTCGGGTGCTATCCCCTGCTCTCTATTCGCCCACCGCAGTGAGGCTACGTATTCCGAAAACCCTAGCTACTAGCGGGAACCTCATCGGGACGGCTCGGCGCACCGTCTGTGGGAATGGCTTCTTAGTCCGCCCCCTCTAGGTTCCAGACGCCGGTGGCCACAGCGTCGCGGGCGAAGTCGGCAAAGTCACGAGGTGGCCGGCCGAGAGCGCGCTGCACGCCGTTCGTGAGGTACGAGTTGCGACCGTCGAGCACCTCAGCGAACAGCTCGGAGATGCCCACGGCCTCCTCCTCAGGCAGCCCGTAGGTGACGAGCTCGGAGGCGTACTCCTTGGCCGTCACCGGCACGTACTGCACCTCGCGGCCCAGAGCGGTGCTGAGCGCGGCGGCGGCTTCGGTGAACGTGAGGAGTCGAGGACCAGTCAGCTCGTAGAGCTGCCCGATGTGCCGGTCGTCGGTCAGGGCGGCGAAGACGACGTCGGCGATGTCGTCGGCGTCGAGGAATGGCTCGGCGGTGTCGCCGCCAGGCAGGGCGAGCACGCCGTAGCGCACAGCGTCGGCGAAGGTCTCGCTGAAGTTCTGGTTGAAGAACGCGCAGCGCACGAGCGTCCAGTCGGCGCCCGAGTTCTCCACTCGCACCTCGGCTTGCCGGGCGGCTTCTTCGCCCCGGCCCGAGAGCAGCACGAGCCGCCGCACGCCGTTGGCGACTGCCAGGTCGGCGAATGCGCCGACGGTGTCTGCCGCACCGGGAAAAGCCAGGTCGGGGTAGTAGGTGATGTACACGGTGTCGACGCCCGCCAATGCGGGAGCCCACGTGGCTTTGTCTTCCCAATCGAACCGTGTGTCGCCCGAGCGGGACGCGGCCCGCACTGGAAATCCGGCCGCGCTGAGCCGCTCGGTGACTCGCCGGCCGGTCTTGCCACTGGCGCCGAGCACCAGGATCGGCTTGGCTCGGTTATCGGTCATGATCCTTACCCTTCGTCTCGAGTCCGATGTCGGACCTCCTGCCAGCACCGTTATCCCCGGAGTGAAATGGTCCATAGCTCAGAGGCTCAACTTCATGGACATGGATGCCCTCGTCGGCCTGCTCGACCAGCCGTCTCCTATCTCTTCTGTTTGCCTATTGCACCTGCGGATGGATTGGGAGGTAGCTCGACAAGACCGTGTTGGTACGCATAGATCACGGCATGGACTCGGTCCCGCAATCCCAGCTTGGTCAGGATGGCCACGATGCGGACCTTGGCGAGCGTGGCGCTCGCCGAGATGCGACGTCCGATCTCCTGGTCGTTCAGACCCTCGCCGATAAGGCCGAGGATCTCTCTTTCGCCCTCGGTGAGGGACGCGTAGGTATCTGGAACAGAGGTAAACAGGTTCCAATCGCCCTCGATCCCCTCAAACGAATAGCTGCCTCGGTCGATGAAACCGAGTCCTGAACCGGTCACGAGATCACGGACGGTTGACGAGACCAGGATCTCATCCGACCCGGCCTCCGCCATGACTAGGGCGCCGAGTTGAACGGCGACGCCCCGCACTTCGCCGCCACTCACGTCGACCTCCCCGGTATGGATGCCCGCCCGTAGCGGCAGGCCGACGCGTTGGAGCTGCTGGCGGAGCTCATGTGCGGCTTTGATGGCACGACCCGGTCCGTCGAAGATGGCGACCAGTCCGTCGCCGGTGCCTTGCACCACCCGGCCTCCATACGATGCGGCCACTTGGGCAGAAAGCTCGTCGCGGCGGTCGAGGAGTGCCTTCCACTCCAGATCACCGACCTCCTCGGCCCGCCGGGTGGAATCAACAATGTCGGTGAACACGACTGAGGCCAGGACACGAGCGGTGGCGGGCTGGCGCCGAATATCGGTGAGGAACCCCTCGAGCGCCGAAAGAGTCGACTCGGAATGCTCAAAATAGGGGTAGTCGTCGCC
>CAMYIK010000292.1 GCA_947258365.1 uncultured Thermoleophilia bacterium
TGCAGTAGCTGCACCCGCTCCTCGTTGACCCGGTGCAGCACCTCGATGTAGGAGTCGGTCTTGCGGTAGATGTCGCCGACCGTCTGCAGCAGCTTCTTGTCCTTGATCGGCAGGCGGAGGATCTCCTGACGGGTGAGCGCCTCGAGCACCTTCGACATCTCGGGCCTGAAAAGGTGCGGCGTGAAGAAGAACGCGTCGACGATCGCCGGCACCAACGACGTGTCGTCGGCGGCGATCAGTTCTTGCGCCGCCGTCTTGCGATCCTTCTTGTTCTCGGACATCAGCAGGCGGACCAGCGTGTAGCCCTCCTGCGCAGGGAGCTCGGCGGCGGCAGCCGCCAGGGGCGCAAGTGCCAGAACGGCAGCCAACACCCAGGGAGTCGTGTCGTGCAGACGGCTATTAGAGATCATCGGCCGGTTCCTCTTGTCGTGCTGGAGTTGTGGTACTCGATGGAGAGGATTCGCAATGAACGTCGGCCCTACCTGCGACCACAGGCGTTTCTTGGCTTCTTCTCCGGTCAGTGGCCGGAAATGGTACCCGCCCGACCGCTTGCGCACAACCGGCCGCCTGCTCGCCCTTTCCTCGAGTCGGAGAATATGGCACGAGACTCGCATCTTCCAGACCGACGCAACCTTTCTCTGCCCGGTCTTCTTTCGGGATCGGACCGCACGCAAGGAGGGCACAATGAGACCGAGAGGCTTCCTGTACGCGAGCTTGCTGGCTCTCGCCACCGTCGCGACGATCGCCTGTGCGCTGCCGTTCCCGTCGGTGTACTCGCTCGCTCCAGAAGACGATCTCGTCTTCGATCCGGTGCTGTTGGGGCACTGGGTCGAACCGGACGAGGACAACGACTCCTTCGACATGCTCTACACCCTCACCCGTCCCGATGACGATGCCGAGTACGAGGTCGAGGTCCTGACCGACGACTGCGAGATTTTCGCTTTCGAGGCGACACTCGCAGATCTGGGGACGGCCCGATTTCTCATCGCGACCGCCGACGAGGACGAGGTCCTCTTCTCGATGCCCACCTTTTCGTTCTTCCGCGTCGAGGTCTCGCCCAACGTCGTCGACCTGACGATGATCGATCCCGATTGGCTCGCGGAGTACCTCGCATCGAACCCCGAAGCCCTCTCTCATCTCCGGCGGCCCGACGCCGACGATGACATCGATCTTCTGCTCACGGCCTCGACCGCCGAGCTGCGCGACTTTCACCTGACGCATCTGGAAACGCCCGCAGCCTGGAGCGAGGCCGAACACTACGAGCGCCGGAGCGCGGACGAAGCTGCGGCACTTCGGGCTCGTTGGTGTGCCGAGCCGAACGACCCGGACGACTCCGAGCCAGACGTGAACGGTGCGGATCCGGACGAGTAGCCGCCCGGCGGCGGCGGCACGATAGCATTGGCCGGTCTCGACGGTCTGGCCGCCATGCGCTCGCTTCTCGTCTGCACTCTCCTTGCCGCCACGTTCTCGGCTGCGCCACTCAGCGCCGACGAGATCGTCTGGCACACCAGCTACAAGAACGCCGCCGAAGAGGCGAAGCGCCTCGAGAAGCCGCTGTTGATCAACCTGTGGGCCGAGCGCTGCAGAACCTGTCTCGAGATGGACGAATCGTTCTGGGCTCGCCAGGACACGATCGATCTGGCCAACCGGTTCGTCCGGGTCAAGGTGGACGTCAACCGATCGCGTCATCTGCAGCGCATCTACCAGGCCTACGACCTGCCGATGCTGCTGCTGACCAGCGCCGGTGGCACCGAGCTCCTGCGCGCCCAGGGTTACCCGGGGCCGGCGCCCCTCCACCAGATCATGACGGTCGTCGCCGACAACTACGAGGATCTGGCTCTGTTCGCCGACCGCGTCGCCGAGAACGACAAGGACGGCATCGCTCTGGTGCGCCTCGGCCATTTCTTCTACGAGCAGGGCTTCTTCACCGTCAGCAACGATTTCTACCGTCGCGCTCTGCGCAGCCCGGACGCCAGAGAGGACAAGGCCCTCAAAGCCGAGGTGCTGGTCGCCGTGGGCTGGAACCACCTGCGCCTCGCCGGCCAGCTGACGGACCGTGATCAGGCGATGGCCTACTACAGCGACGCCCTGAAGAGCTTCGAGGAGTACCTGACGATCGGGGTCGAGGTCGAGCGGCCCGATGTGGCTCTCTTCGGACAGATCGTCTGTCACCTCGCCCGCGGCGAGCTCTCCGACGCCTCGGCTGTTTTCGAGCGCCTCGAAGCCAGCCACCCCGACTCCGACGCCACGGCGCAGGCGCGTCGGCAGATCGAGCGGACGACGGGGCGCGGCAGTAGGCGCTGATTGCTCGACCGCTGGCGGCCGATCCCGGCACTCCCGGTAATGGGCCCACCAGATCCCTTCTGGGTGTAGACTGTCCACTCATCGTTAGAGAGGTTCGCCGGGGAACCGAGTCCGGCTGGTGGTCCGACCACCGGCCCGTTTGGAAAGGG
>CAMYIK010000293.1 GCA_947258365.1 uncultured Thermoleophilia bacterium
CCACCATCGCCGAGCGCTTCATGCGCTCTGGGCGCAACGCGCTGATCGTCTATGACGATCTCACCCGCCACGCCCGAGCCTATCGGGAGCTGTCTCTCCTCCTGCGCCGTCCGCCAGGGCGCGAGGCCTATCCGGGCGACATCTTCTACCTTCACGCCCGCATGCTGGAGCGGGCAACGCACCTGCGCGAAAGCGCGGGCGGCGGTTCGCTGACCGCTCTGCCTATCGTAGAGACGCAGGCGCAGAACCTGTCAGCCTATATCCCCACCAACCTTATCTCAATCACCGATGGGCAGATCTATCTCTCGCCAACCCTCTTCCGGCGTGGGCAGCTTCCGGCAGTGGATGTCGGGCGCTCAGTCTCTCGCGTCGGAGGCAAGGCGCAGCTACCCGCCTTCCGCGCAGTGGCGGGGCCGCTCAAGCTTGCCTATGCTCAGTTTGAGGAACTCGAAGCCTTCGCCCGCTTCGGTGCCAAGCTCGACGAGGATACGCGTGCCCAGTTGGAACGGGGCCGGCGCGTGCGCGAGGCGCTGAAGCAAGAGGAAGCTGCGCCGATCCCCGTCGCGCGTCAGATTGCGCTTTTACTGGCGGTTGTGGAAGGGCTCTTCGACACCATTCCCCTCGAGGCGATGGCGGCCGCGACCGCGGCGGTCGTCAAGGCGGTAGATGCCACCGCAGAAGCACGCGACATCGCGCAAGGCGCGCCGCTCAAGGGTGACCGGCGCGAAGCCATCTTGCGCGTTGCGCGCGCGGTGCTCCGCGAGGCGACGTGATGGCGACACTAGAGGAGCTCTCTCGCCACATCGAGGTCGCCGAGGATCTGCAATCGGTCGTCCGCACCATGAAGACAATCTCGGCTGTCGGCATCCGCAGTCATGAACTGGCCGAACAGGCGATGTCCCGGTACCTGGAGACGGTGGAACTGGGCCTTCAGGTCGTACTCGGCGCTCTCGAGAGTGCCGAGACCGAGGCGCGGCCGCCCAAAAGTGGCCGCACCGCCGTGGTGCTGGTCGGCTCCGAGATCGGCCTCTGCGGGGCCTTCAACGAGCGGCTCGTGACCTTTGCGCTGGAAAGCCTCGCAGCGACCAGCGCCCTCCGCGGCGAGCGGCTCGTCCTTACAATCGGGGCCCGCGCCGACGCGAGCTGGCGTGCCGAGGCCGAGCCGCCTACCGCCCACGAGGAGGCACCCGCGACGGTGGAAGCGCTCACGCGCACGGTCGGCGCCGTGCTCACCCGTCTCGACCACTGGCGTGAGGAGGAAGGCGTCGGACAACTCGTGCTGTTTCACCATCGTCCCAGCGAGCGAGGCGGTGGAACGCCTGTGGGCGCCCGCCTCTTGCCGCTCGACCCCGCTTGGCTCACCGTGCTGCGCGCGCGCCCTTGGTCGTCACGCCGCCTGCCGGTTCCCGCCGGACCACCTGCGGTGCTTTTCCGCCGACTGATCCGCCAGCTTCTTTTTGCCCGCGTTTTCACCGCAATAATCCAGTCTCGGACGGCCGAGCACGCCGAGCGTCTCGCCGCTATGCAGGCGGCCGACCGCAGTATTGCCGAGAAAATCGACGATTTACACGTGGCGCACCGGCTTACGCGGCAGAACATGATCACGTCGGAGGTGCTTGACCTCATATCAGGCTATGAAGCCATCATGGGGAATATGCTTAGTTGAAGGGCGACAACGGCCAACGCCTAATCGTCGAAAGCTATGATCATCACGACGTCGGCGGCGATGCCGATGAAATTGCACCATTAATTTTTGTCTCGTTTGGCAACTTGGAACATCGGGCCTCATCGCGCAGGCCCCTATCAGATCATGAAACACGGGGGCGCGAGCGTGGAGTCAACGTGAACCGAATTGAGACCGGAGCTCATTTTCGCCGCCGTCAGCTGTCCAGACAGGCAGATCTTGGAATCAGCGATATGATCGAGAACGATGGAGCCGATGCCATGGATCGACTCATGCAGTCCGTTTGCTGGAGGTCATCCAGATCAGCATCAGAAGGCCGGCTGCGGCCGAGACGACAGACGCGGCTAGAATTCCGATTTTGGCGGCGCCTAGCAATGCTGGGGTGTAGGCCAAGCCTGCAATGAACAGTGACATCGTGAAGCCGATCCCGGTCAAGAGGCTGCCGGCCGCCAGGAGAGACCAGTTCAAATCATGCGGTTTGGTCGCGAGGCCGAGGCGTGCAGCGATCGCACTCAAGGTGAGAACACCGACGGGCTTGCCGAAAACCAAACCCGCAATAATCGCCAAGGCGGCAGGTTGCCCGACGTCGGCGCCAGAGATCCGTACGCCGGCATTCGCCAGGGCGAAGATCGGCATGATCGCGAAGCCCACCCATGGGTGAAGCATCATCTCCAGCCGTTCCTCGGGGGAGAGAGCCTCCGTTGCGGCGATACCAGCTCGGCGGAGGTCGCCGCGATCAGTGGTATCTCCGCTCCAATGGTCGCCTC
>CAMYIK010000294.1 GCA_947258365.1 uncultured Thermoleophilia bacterium
CGATAGCTTGGATGGCGGCGTTGGACACCGCGATGCCGTCCGCGCCCAGCGCCATCGCCTTGGCGAAGTCAGCAGGGCTCCTCAGCCCGCCGGTGATGATCAGGGTGATCTGGCGTTGACCCAGGCCGTCGAGATGACGCCGCGCCCGGGCCAGCGCCGGGATGGTCGGCACCGAGATGTTGTCGCGGAAGATCAGGGGAGCCGCACCGGTTCCCCCGCCACGCCCGTCCAGGATGATGTAGTCGACACCGACCTCGAGGGCCGCGTCGATGTCCTTCTCGATGTGCTGGGCGGAGAGCTTGAAGCCTACGGGTATGCCGCCGGTCTCGTCGCGCACCTGCTCCACGAAGTCGCGGTACTTGTCGAGGTGCTCCCAGTCGGGAAACCGCGGTGGCGAGACCGCGGCGGTGCCGGGCTCGAGACCGCGCACCTCGGCGATCCGCCCGACCACCTTGTTTCCGGGCAGGTGCCCGCCGGTGCCCGTCTTCGCGCCCTGGCCGCCCTTGAAATGGAAGGCCTGGCACTTCCTGACCTTGTCCATGCTGAAGCCGAACCGGCCCGAGGCGAGCTCGTAGAAGTACCGGCTGTTGCTCGCCTGCTCCTCGGGCAGCATGCCGCCCTCCCCGGAGCAGATCCCGGTGCCGGCGAGCTCGGCGCCCCTGGCGAGCGCCGTCTTGGCTTCCTCGGAGAGGGCTCCGAAGCTCATGTCCGAGACGAACAGCGGCGTCTCCAGCCTCAGGGGCTTCTGCGCGTTCGGCCCGATGATCAGATCCGTCCCCACGGGTGCATCGTCGAGCGCCGGTACCCGGTGCAGCTGCGCGGTGACGAACTGGATGTCCTCCCACCGCGGCAGCTGGTCCCGGGGGATGCCCATCGCGGCCACCCGGCCGTGGTGCCCGACGTTGTCGAGTCCGTGCTCGGCGAGCTCGTGGGTGTAGCTCGTGTACGGCTCTTCCGGCGTCCCGTGGAGGTCGGCGTACAGCCCCTGGTAGGCGTCCCGATCGTAGGCCTGCGGATTGTCCTTCTCCCAGGCGGTGATCTCGTCCTCGTCGACCCAGACACCGTCGTCCTCCACCCAGGAGCTGAACTTGTGCAGGCTCTCGGCGTTGTTGTAAGCGCTGACGCCGGTCTCGTAGCGGTAGTCCCAGTTGTGGACACCGCAGATGATGTCCTCGCCCCGGATGGTGGCGTCCGCCATCAGCGCGCCCCGGTGCGCGCACCGTCCGTAGAGGACCGACACGTCCGAGCCGTCCTTCCACTTGATCACCACGAGGTCGACGTTCCCCACCAGCGCGTAGGTGGGCGTGACCGGCTCGAGTGATCCCCACTCCGCGATTTTGATCTTGTTCAAGATTCTTCCCCTTCAATCCACAATCTGGTCGGTGACGAAGCGACCTGGGTGATCTGCACGCCGCGCGTTCAGACGAGCTCGGCGTCCGCCAGGATCTCCACGAGCGCCGGGCCATCGTGCGCCAGCGCCATCGCGTCGTCGAGCTCCGACTTCGCCGTGACCCTCACGCCGAGGGCGCCGCAGAGCTCCGCGTACCTGGGCATTCAACGATTCGGCCAGCGCCACGACCTCGGCGGCGCCTTCGTGCCGGATGCCGTAGAAGCGGAGATTGCCGGCCTGCTCCTGGATCCGGAACGCGTCGGCCACCCCGAGGTTGGACCGGTACCAGCGACCTGATTCAGCCTGTGTGTCAGTCATCTCGATCCCCTCATCCGGGTTTGATTTCGCGCCATCGTTGCCATTAGCTCACGGTGCTGGCGCCAGCTCGGGGCGGCCCTTGCGCAGCGGCATCTCGGGTACGGGTTGAATCTCCTCGCACTCGCCAATGCGGGCGACGCGCTGCGCGTAGCGACTCGCGAACGGCGCTGCCGTCAGACCGTGCAGCAGCACGCTCAACGCGACGGTGACGACGGTGATCGCTAAGAGCTCGTCGCGATGGACGACCTCGGCCTCCTCCAAAATGAGTAGCACAAACAGGATCGACGCGAGACCGCGCGGGCCGAACCAGCCGAGGAACAGATAGGACGGCGGGCGCAGGCCCGCGCCGACGAGCGAGATCGCGACCGGCAGCATGCGAATCACCGTCAGGCTGAGAACGGCATAGAGGAGCGTCGCCGGGCGCGCGGCATCGGAGAAGAGCACCAGTATCAACGTCAACTCTGCGACGAGATGAATCGTCGAATGTTCCGGGTTGACCTCCGCAATGCTCAAGCCCTCGCCGCCAATGACAAAACCGAACATCACGAAGACCAGCGGTGGCGTGATCATCGTGCCCCGCAACCGCCCGGAGACGAGGTCGCGCAGGCGAGGTAGGCCTCGGGCGACTGCGAAGGTAGGCATGCTACCTGTGTGATTGTCGGCCTCGGCTGACAATTCGCACGCGAGCCGTTGTGGGGCAACGATAACCGCCGAGCATCCGTTCCC
>CAMYIK010000295.1 GCA_947258365.1 uncultured Thermoleophilia bacterium
ATCGCCTCCCAGCGGCCGAGGACCGCGCCGGCGTCGCGCGCCTCGGCGTCGCCGAAGACGTGCGGGTGGCGGCGGACCAGCTTGTCCGCGCAGAGCTCCGCCGCGCGCGCCAGGTCGAAGCGGCCCCCCTGCTCCGCGATCTTGCAGATCAGGAGCACGTTGAGCAGCACGTCGCCCGCCTCGGCCGCGACCTCGCCCGGCTCGTCGTCCTCGATCGCCTCGGCCAGCTCGTGCGCCTCCTCGATCACGCACGGGGCCATCGACGCCTCGGTCTGCTCCAGGTCCCAGGGGCAGCCGCCGGGCTCGCGCAGGCGATCGACGATGCCGATCAGCCGCCGCAGCGCGAGCACGCGCGGGTCGTCGGCGGCGGCGACTTCGACTATCGCGATGGGACCATGTTTTTGGCCGGCGAGGATGTAAACGAAACGATTCGCAGTCCTGCGCTGGCATCTAGCGCCAGCAAGGTGTCGGCGATCCCGGCGGTGCGTGAAGTGTTGGTGGCCCGCCAGCAGGATTGGGTTGAAGCGCATGGCGGAGCAGCCGTGGTTGAAGGTCGAGATATCGGGACGGTGGTCTTTCCTGAGGCACCGATCAAAGTGTTCCTCACCGCCCGGCCGGACGTGAGAGCCGCTCGACGAGCAGGCGAAATGCCTGAAGGCGGCGGCTCGGTTGAAGGCATCGCCGAGGAACTGGAACGGCGCGACCGGCGGGACACCACCCGTGCAGCCTCACCACTTCGTCCGGCCGCAGACGCAATCGAGGTGGACACGTCCGACCTGTCGATCGACGAGGTGATCGCCCGCATTCTGCTGTTGGTCTCCGAGGTCTTACCCGGTGCCTAGGGCCAAACGAGTTGGAGCGCCTCGGTAGCCGTCCAATCACGGTCGTTTTCGAGGAGTCCCGGTTGACCTGGTTTTCTGGCGGTGAATCCACCCTCGACGGCGGCCTGCAGCGCCGTGAGAAAGCCACGTAGCTGGCGTGGGAGCGGAAAGTACTCTTCTTCGTCGGTCACGCGGAAGAGCTCGAAACCATCGGACGGATTAATCCGGTCGATGACTTCCTGAACGAGATGGTCGGGCGCCGACGCCCCGGCCGTCAGGCCGACGATTCGGGCGCCGGTCAGCCACTCGGGGTGAATATCCCCGGCGGCGTCGATCCGGTATGCGGCGGTCCCCGTTTCCTCGGCGACTCGAACCAATGCTTGGGTGTTCGACGAGTTCTCCGACCCAACCACCAGTATCAAATCGGCCCGATCGGCGAGTTGCTGGACCGCCTCCTGACGGTTGGTGGTGGCGTAGCAGAGATCGCTCTTGCGGGCCGTCCACAGGTCGGGATACTGTTGCCCGGCTTGCTCGAGCACCGCCTGCCATTCATGGAGGCCAAGCGTCGTTTGCGCCAGCAAGGCGACCTTGGTCGAATCAGCAGGATCGAAACCTGCCAGGCCGATTTCTGGCTGAACCAGCGAAATGGCCCCGGGAGCTACCGCCACCGTGCCGGTGGCTTCGTCGTGGCCCTCATGTCCGACATAGATGATGTCGAAGTCCTGAGCTGCCATCCGTTTCACCTCATGGTGCACCTTGGTGACCAGGGGACACACGGCGTCGATAACGACTCCAGCCCGCTCGCCTGCGCCTTGCACGACCTCCGGGGAGGAACCGTGGGCCGACAGCATGACGGGCGCTCCTTCCGGCACCTCGTCGATGTTTTCGACGAACACCACGCCGACTTGTTCGAAAGCTTTGACCACCCACTGGTTGTGGACGATCTGGTGGTAGCAGTAGACCGGCGGCTCGAAGACCCGCACCATCCAGGTGAGAGCTTTGATGGCCATCTCGACCCCGGCGCAGAATCCTCGTGGCTCGGCGAGCAACACTTTCTTCGGCATGACGCCATGGTAGGAGCCATTGCGAACTGCGACCGCAACAACCGGCAGGCTCCTTAAGCTGTGGGCGTGACCAATACCTGCAGAGCCAAGATCTCATGAGCCGGTTGCCGGTGGTAGCCGTCCTGGGCCGCCCCAATGTGGGGAAGTCGACGCTGGTCAACCGCATACTCGGGCGACGGGCGGCCGTGGTCCAGGAACGCCCGGGAGTCACTCGCGACCGGCGCGAGTTCCGGGCCGACTGGGTCGGTCGCGACTTCATCTTGATCGACACCGGCGGATGGGAGTTAGCGTCCGGGCAGGAATTGACCGCGGGAATCACCGCCCAGGCTGAAGCGGCGCTGCAGGGAGCCGACGTGGTTTTGTTTGTGGTGGACGGCACCGTCGGCCTATCTGATGAAGATGCTGCCGTAGCATCGATGCTGCGCGATACCGACGCCGCCGTCATCCTGGTGGCGAACAAGGTCGATGATGCGGGCAAGGAGACGCTGGCCTCGTCCCTGTGGAAGACCGGCGCGGGAGAACCGGTCCCGGTGAGCGCGTTGC
>CAMYIK010000296.1 GCA_947258365.1 uncultured Thermoleophilia bacterium
GGATGCAGCTCGCCGTCGGGCGAGCGCAGGCTCTCCACGGTGTAGAGCTCCTTGCCGTCCAGCGTGGGCAGCAGCTTGATGCACGAATTGATGGCGCGGAAGCGGGGGCGGTCGCCGTCGAGCTCGGCGAGTACCACCGTGCAGGCGCCGCAGTCGCCCTCGGCGCAGCCCTCTTTGGTTCCGGTGCGGTGGAGGCTCTCGCGCAGATAATCGAGCAGCGTGGCGTTGGGATCGGTGCCGCGCACCTCCCGAACCTCGCCGTCCAGCACGAACCGGATGGCGTCGTCGGTCATCTGTTCACCTCGATCCTTGCGTCGCTGATAGCTCAGCAGTATACACGCGGGTTCGGCCCTGAGTGGTGGTACGGAGAGGGCCAGCACACCCCATACGGTGCATGAAAGGCAGCGCCCCCGCTCCGTCACCCCAAGAGGAGACTTGCCAGGCCCTGTCGCCTGGCAGGTCTCTCTCGCACTCCCCGTTCAGCGGGGGCGCGAGCCAGCCACGCCCGGGGTGTGCCGGCCCTTTCCGTACCACCACCCGGCCCTGAATGGGCGTCGCGCTTGTTGTAGGATAGGCCCGTTGCGACAGTCTGAGTGGTGGGGTGGTAGGCGTTTCTTGCGTTCCTGAAAGGAGGCGTCATGACGTCAGGGCTCAAGCCCATCTATGGCCTCGACGACCGGCCGAAGCTGCCGCGTGCCCTGGTGCTGGGCGCTCAGCACGTGCTGACCATGTTCGGCGCTACGGTCAGTGTGCCCCTGCTGTTCGGCCCGGTGATGGGCATGAGCGCGGCGGACACGGCGCGCCTGATCTCTTCGGTGATGCTGTGCTCGGGCCTGGCGACGATCGTCCAGGTCAAGTTCGGCTCCCGGCTGCCGATCGTCCAGGGTGTCTCGTTCTCGTTCCTGGCGGCGTTCTTCCTGATCATCGGCACCGTGGCTCCGGAGGCCGAGGCGGCCGGCGTGCCGCTCGGGCCGCTGGCGATGCAGTACATCGCCGGCGCGATCATCCTTGGGGCCCTCTTCGAGATGGTGATCGGCTTCAGCGGTCAGGTCGGCACCCTGCGTAGGCTCCTGAGCCCCGTGGTGATCGGCCCGGTGATCATGCTGATCGGGCTCGCGCTCTTCCAGCACGGCGCGCCCAAGGCCGGAACGCACTGGCCGATCTCGGGCCTGACGATCGTGCTGATCATCGGCTTCTCGCTGGTGCTGGCGCGCACCAAGCGCTTCTTTCGGCTGTTTCCGATTCTGAGCGCGGTCGTCCTGGTGACGACCCTTTGCTTCGTCCTGTCGGCCGCGGGAGTCTTCCCGGGTGGCCACCCGTCGAACGTCAACCTCGAGGCGGTGCGCGAGGCGCGCTGGCTACGGTTGACGCCTGGCGAGCTCGTCTTTCCGTGGGGGCTGCCCAAGTTCCACGTCGGCTTCTTCTTTGCCATTCTGGCGGGCTACCTGGCTTCGATCATCGAGTCGATCGGCGACTACCACGCCATCTCCTACATGTCGGGCAGCGGCGATCCGACCCGCAAGCAGCTCAGCCGCGGCATCGGGGCGGAGGGGATCGGCTGCTTCCTGACCGGCGTCTTCGGCGGCTTCGCGTCGACGTCGTATTCCGAGAACATCGGCCTCGTCGGCTTGACCAAGGTCGCCTCGCGCTGGGTGGTGTTGCTCGGCGGCATTCTGCTCATCCTGCTCGGTATCTTCGGCAAGTTCGGCGGGATCGCGGCCGCCATCCCCGGACCGGTGGTGGGCGGCCTCTACTGCGCGCTCTTCGGCCTGATCGCGGCGATCGGCGTGCAGCAGCTGGCCAAGGCCGACCTGTCGAGCGACCGCACGCTGTTCATCGCCGGCTTCTCGCTCTTCATGGGCCTGTCGGTGCCCGCCTACTTCTCGGCCGTCTCCAGCACCGAGGGGATGCAGGCCGGGCAGATGCTCGCCATGTACCAGCCGACCGCCCAGGGTCTGCTCGCGGCGATGCACCCGACGCTCGCCGGCATCGTGACCTCGATCGGCTCGACCGGTATGGCGGTCGCGGCGATCTTCGGCCTGATCCTGGACAACCTGATCCCGGGCACGCCCGCGGAGCGGGGCTTGACCGATTGACGCGTTACCCAGAAAGGAGTTGTGCGATGTCCCGATACTCGAATCTGCTTGCGACCGCGGTGGTCCTCTTGCTCGTGGCCTGCGGCGGGCTCTTCTTCGTCGCCTGCGGCGGCGGGGCCGAGCCTGAGGGCGCCGAGGAGCGGGCCGCCGACGGAAAGACCGACGTCAAGGCCGCGTTCGTCTACGTCAGCCCGGTCGGCGATGCCGGCTGGACGCTGGCTCACGACAACGCGCGCCAGGAGATCGATGAGCTCCCGTACGTCGAGACGGCTTATACCGAAGCCGTGCCCGAAGGGGCCGAGGCGGAGCGGACGATCAACCAGTACGTG
>CAMYIK010000297.1 GCA_947258365.1 uncultured Thermoleophilia bacterium
GTCAGCGACTTCCCCGGCGACTACAACGGCGGGGACCCCCTGGCCGCCCGCGACCCCGAGCAGGTGCGACACCACACCGCGCAGATGATTCGCGCCATCGCCGGCGACGAAGAGGCGCAGGCGTGGTTCGAGGCTCCCGAGAACCTCATTTACTGCGCCGAGCTGGCCCACGTGGCCATGAGCGCCGGCCTCATCGTGCCGCTCAACGCCGAGACTGTCGTGCCGATGGTCGGTGAGGACGTGTGGAACGAGTTCAGCAGCCAGATCGACAGCCACATGGCCGGCGAGCCGAGCGCGTTCACCGAGCTCAACGAAAACCACTTCGCCCTCTACGTCGACCTGACCACCGCGTCCCCGGACCTGCGTCCCGCGGCCGAGTACGCGCCGGCCGACAGCGACGACTACACGCGCCTGGCCTACCAGCCCATGACCATGGCCGACATCGTCGAGAGCTTCATGGAGACCCACATGCCGCGCAGCGTGCTCGGCGAGGGGCTCGCCCCACTGCAGGCCGGTGCGCTTCAGGCGATGCAGCCCGGTCTGCTCGAGGCGATGACGCTCGATCAGGTGCCCTTGATGACCGAGGAAGAAATCGCGGCGGCTCCGGCCGACCAGCAGGCGCCGCTGATGGCGCGTTTCCAGGTCGAGCAGCTCTTCCAGGCCATCGTCGGCGTGGTGGGCACCTCGTACGACAACTACGACGCGTTCCGCGCCGCGCTCGCGCCCCTGATGGGACAGGCACGGGCGGTCACCGGTCCGCGTGACGGCAGCGGCAACGGCCTGTTCGTTCCGCCCAGCACGATGCACCTCGTCGCTCAGGGGCGTCACCCGGGCGGAATCCTCGGCCTGCGATACGTCGGACACGGCTTCCACTGGTCGATGGTTCGCGCGGAGGGCACCTCTCCGGAGCCGGAGCCGGAAGATCCGGGCGTCGAAGATCCCGAGCCCGAGCCGACCTCCGGTGTTCTGCTGGACCGCAACGGCATCCTCGCTTCGGGTGAAATCGCCCGTTTCACGGTCGACGTGCCCGAAGGCACCCGCGAGCTTCGCGTGCACATGGACGCCGAGGGCGATCCGGACCTCTACGTGCAGCGGGGCGCCGAGCCGACCGTCGACGACTTCGCGTGTCGGCCGTACGAAGGCGCGGGAACGTCCGAGACGTGCAACTTCACCAACCCCGGCAGCGATGCGCAGTTCCACGTGATGGTGCGCGGCTACCGGGACGGCGCGACCTACTTCCTCAAGGTCGAGGAGCCACCCCGAGCAGTGGTCTTTGCCTTCGACAACAGCGGCAGCGTCACGGCGTTCAGGAACGCGATCTTCCGCGCGGTCAACGCCTACGCTGGCGACCTCGTGCCCGGTAGGGATGTCGCGAACATCCTGCCGTTCGGCGACGCCTTCTTGATGAGCGACTGGATGGGCGAGCCTTACATCCTGCGTATGGTTCTCAATGACTACGATCGCGAGGCCTCTTCGAGCGAGGCCGAAAAGAGCCTCGACATTTCCACACGCCGGCTCGAGCCCCGACCTGGCTCCAAGGCGGTTGTCCTGGTCACCGACGCGGCCACCCCTCGGTTTACGGAGATGTGGCAGAGCCTCGAGCGAGTCCAACCCCGGGTCTTCACGATGCGCGTCGGCGATGCCGACAAGACCGGGCTGTATGAAGACCTGATGCAGAGCTGGGCTCGGGTCAACAACGGTCACTACGACTACCTGCGATCACAGGGTGAGATGGATCGGGCGTTTGACCGGGCTGCGACGCTGCTGCGCCAACCGGCCGCCTATACCCTGGAGATCGGCGCGGCCTTCGAGAAGGCACCCGGACCCGGCAAGTTGCAGGTTGTAAGTGGAGGCGAGACTCTCGGCGGAGCGGTCGCTCTGATTCTCGATGCCTCCGGCTCCATGCTCAAGCGCCTCGAGGGCCAGCGTCGCATCGATATTGCCAAGCAGTTGCTGTCCAACGCCGTCGGAGAGCACATTCCCGCCGGCACCCCGGTGGCGCTGCGCGTCTTTGGTCACAAAGAGCCCAACTCCTGCCGCACCGATCTGGTTCTGCCGATGAAGCCTCTCGATCCGGCTGCCGTTCAGAAGACCCTGGTCGGCATCACCGCCAAGAACCTGGCAAAGACCCCGATCGCCGACTCGTTGGCCAAGGTCGAAGCGGATCTCAAGGGCGCCAAAGGTACGCATGTCGTAGTTCTCGTCACCGACGGCGAGGAGACCTGCGACGGCGACCCGCAGGCGGTCCTCGAGAAGCTCGCCGAACGCGGCATCGATCTGCGTCTCGAGATCGTCGGCTTCGCCATCGCCGACGACCAGCTCAAGGCACAGTTCGAGGGCTGGGCAAACCAGGGAGGCGGCCGCTACTTTGACGCCGGCGACACCGAAACCCTGGAACGC
>CAMYIK010000298.1 GCA_947258365.1 uncultured Thermoleophilia bacterium
CGTGCGCCGAAGCCAACGGTCTCCCCGAGCCCGACTGGGACGAGGCGACCGTCGACGAGCTGGTGCGCAAGACATCCGAGACGCAGCTCTCGGTGATCAATCGCTTCGAGACCGATGTCGGCGAGGTCTACGTCAAGCGCCAGTGCATGCACTGCGCCACTCCGGCCTGCGCGGCGGCGTGCCTCACCAAGGCGCTGCACAAGACCGATGAGGGGCCGGTCGTCTGGCGGGCCAGCAAGTGCCTCGGCTGCCGCTACTGCATGATGGCCTGTCCGTTCGACGTGCCGAAGTTCGAGTACCACAGTGCGGAACCCCGGATCATGAAGTGCCGCATGTGCCTCGAGCGCGTGCGCGACGGCGAGGTGCCGGCGTGCGTCGAGAACTGCCCGGCGGAGGCCCTCACGTTCGGCACGCGCGGCGAGCTACTGGAGATCGCCCGCGAGCGCATCTACCAGAACCCCGGCGACTACGTTCCTCACATCTACGGCGAGCATGAGGCCGGAGGCACCAATTGGCTCTACATCTCCGCGGTGCCGTTCGAGCAATTGGGCTTTCGTACCGATCTGGAAACGACCGCCTATCCCGAGTTCACCCGCGACTTCCTCACCTCGGTGCCGATCGTGCTGACCCTGTGGCCCGCATTCCTGCTGGCGCTGCGGCAGGCGACCCGACCCGAGGGAGAGTCGGCCGAGATCACCCCGTCCGTGGAGGAGTGACATGCGCTCTGCCGCCAACGAAGCTCTGATTCCATTCCTCCGCCGCGAGA
This sequence comes from uncultured Thermoleophilia bacterium, assembly GCA_947258365.1. Classification (GTDB taxonomy): domain Bacteria; phylum Actinomycetota; class Thermoleophilia; order Miltoncostaeales; family Miltoncostaeaceae; genus CAMYIK01. Next base: position 767 of record CAMYIK010000298.1, read on the forward strand.
TGCGACCCAAGGGCCGTCTGCTGACGCCCTTCAACGTCATCTCCGTGTCGATCATGCTCACCGCGGCCGTCATCGTCGTCATCCGTTTCACCAAGGGCCTCGGCGCGGTCACCAACCTCAACCAGGAGTATCCCTGGGGCCTGTGGATCGGCTTCGATGTCATCACCGGCGTCGCTCTCGCCGGCGGCGCTTACGTCCTCACGTTTCTGGTCTATGTGCTGCGACTGGAGCAGTACCGATCGTGCGAGTGACGGTCCTCAACGGCTTTCTGGCGTATGTGTTCTACGCCGGCGCTCTGCTGCTCGATCTCGGCAGGCCCTGGAACGTCCCGAACCCGATCATCGGTAACTCGTTCGGTCTGACTTCGGTCATGTTCCTGGTCTGCTGGCACTTCATGTTGTACATCACCGCCGAGCTGATCGAGTTCTCCCCGGCCGTCGCCGAGTGGCTCGGTTGGCACCGCGTGCGCCGGGTCCTCAACGGGCTCACCGTCGGAGCGGTGATCTTCGGCATCACGCTGTCCACCCTCCACCAGTCCGGCTTGGGTGCCCTCTACATGATGGCCAAGCCGAAGCTCCACCCGCTCTGGTACTCGGAGTTCATTCCGCTGCTGTTCTTCATCTCGAGCATCTTCGCCGGCCTCACCATGGTCATCGTCGAGGGCAGCATCACTCATCGAGTGTTCCACCACCGCGTCAGCCCCGAGCTCGAGCGCTCGCACGACAAGATCCTGTTCGGACTGGCACGCATCGCCGGGGGCGTGATGTTCGTCTACCTCTTCCTGACCGCTCTCAACTTTCTGCATGGCGAGCTGTGGAACCACATCGTCACCGGCTGGGGTGCCTGGTATCTGGTCGAGATCGTCGGCCTGGTCGCCCTGCCGATGGTGCTTCTGCTGGCGGGCGTCGCGAAACGACATCTCGGCGTACTCCGCATCGGCGCCGGGCTCGCCCTGCTCGGAGTGATTCTCAATCGCCTGAACGTCACGACGATCGCCTTCAAGTGGTACGAGGCGGTGCGCTACGTGCCGTCGTGGATGGAGATCGTCGTCACGCTGATGGTCGTCTTCGCCGAGATCTGGGTCTTCCGCTGGGTGGTGAACCGAATGGCGGTGCTGGGTCCGGTACCGCGGGCGGTTTCCGAGATTTGAGAGGCACAGCATGCTGGAGTCGTTCCGATACGTGAACATCTTCGAGACCAAGGGTCTCGAGTACCTGCTCCTGATCTGCTTCTTGCTATTGCTCGTGGCGCTCGTTCGCTACATGAGCGCGCGCGGCCGGTAGCCGGAGCCGGGAGGCACCCACCCCCCGAGACGGGGCGCGCCGTCTCCGGACCGCCCATACTCGGGGTGGAGGCCCTCGGTGCCTGCAAGGGCAGGAGGCATGCGCCACTTCACGAACGGATCGACGGCGATCGTGCGCGGCGCCCTGGCGTCGGGCTGCGATTTCTTCGCCGGCTATCCGATCACCCCCGCCTCACCGATCCTGATGCAGCTCCTGCGCGAGCTGCCCAAGTCGGGTGGCGTGGGTATCCAGGCCGAGGACGAGATCGCCGCGATCGGTATGTGCATTGGCGCCGCCATGTCCGGTGCCCGGGCGATGACCGCGACCAGCG
>CAMYIK010000299.1 GCA_947258365.1 uncultured Thermoleophilia bacterium
GACATGTGTTTCCGATGTCCTGACGCATCACACCCCCTCCGACACCACGCAGAACTCTTGAAATCCCTGGGCTCCTGAGCCCGGGGATTCGCCATTTTGTGTCGCTTGTCAGCAATTCAGCCGGACTCGCGAGCAACTCGCCCCAGCCGCGGTGGCGCGGGCGGCGCCTGGTCCTCCGTCGCTGCCCGCACCCTGTTCCCGCGCAGACGGACACCAGAGGCCGACGGGTCGAGTCAGCCGTCACGCAGGCGCGGCCACCTCGAGGCGGTTGAAGGTCTTGGGCCGGGAGTCGTAGAGATCTCGTACGAGATCGTCCCGGATCGATGCGTAGTCCGGATCGGCCCAGAGGGTGCGCCACTGGTGCGGGTCCTCGTGAACGTTGTAGAGCTCGCCAATGGTGGTCGCAGGGCTAGCGAGTTGGGCACCGTCCCCGGTGACGCACCCCTCCAACGCATCGCCAAGCCGGCCGTCCCTTCCACCAAACGGGCGGCGGTTCGGCGAGCGCTCCTACCGGTGACCGAGACCGCGGTGCCAGGGCGATGTCGGCGCGGGTGATGCGGGTGTCGAGCGATTCACGGGCACTCGACGTCCACAATGAAGTCCACGTCGACATCGTCGAGGATCCCTGGCCCCTCGTAGTGCTGGCTGGTCGCCGTCTGCTCCAACACCGTGCCCTCTGCCGTATTGGGGATGTCCCACTCCACGGCGCTGACCCCGGGCGGTTGGAAGAAGTAGCCGTTCGCCATCGGCGGGTCGTCGCTGATGATCACGAAGGTGCCAACCGGGGATGCGAACTGGTCGATGACACCTTCGTCGATGATGATGCAGGTTCCGGAGGTCGTGAAGGTCTCGCCACCGGCGCTGACCGTGATCGTGCCGGCACCGTCGGCGGCGTTGGTGCTCGTCGCCGAGTCATCGGATGCGCTCTGGCCGTCGGTGTCGCCGCTCGCGACGAGCTCCATGCTCCACTGCGTGGTCTGGTCGTCGACGCGGACGACGCCGAAATTGACCGAGCCGTCGTCGCCGGTATGTTCGGCGGAGAACGACAGGCTTGCCCCGGGCTCGGCCAGGTCGGAACCGGCTCCGGTTTCGTCTCCGATGATGTACCCGCCCGACTGGACCATGATCTTGGCCTGCTCGTACAGCAGCATCAGGTCGGCGTCGGAGAGGAAACCGGCGATCACGCTCTCGCCGAGCGACGAGTCTTCGGACGCGAGCGTGAGCTGGAGGCCTTCCGGGATGAGGAGCCACACCGGGGCCCAGTCGGGCCGGTCGTTCACGCCGGTGACATCGGTGTCGCTACTCGGCGCGATGCCGTCGCCCGCGCCGACGTCTTCTTGTGCGCTGTTGGCACTGGCGTTGCCGTCGCCATCATCATCGCCTCCGCCGCATGCGGCGAACACGAATGCCAGTGTGAGTAGCGCAACGGCGAACTGCAAACGCCATCGGGCCGCCGACCTCGGTGCAGCTTGCATCGGTCCTCCGTGATTCGTTACCTGCAGTATTTCACGGCTTCCGCGCCTGCCACTCGCTCCCCGCTGCGGTCGAGCAATCCCGCGGCCAGGCGTTCGTTCGTGAACTCGTCGCGAAGCTCGAATTTCACGAATCTTGCCGGACCGGGGTTGTTCGCGCTCGCGTACTTCCTGACCGACTCCGCCAAGCTCGCCATTGCCGTAATCGCCGTGTCTCGGATCGTTGATGGCCTGACCGGAGGCAACGCCTCGGTGGCTGCCGCGTATCTCGCCGACATCGTCGACGAAGACGCGCGTACTCGCGGGTTCTCGTTGCAGGGCGCCATCGCCGGGGTTGCGTTGCTGATCGGGCCGGGTACTGCGATCGTCTGGGTGAGATAGTTGGTGAGGGCCATGTGTCCGACCGCCCGGAATCGCTCGTGCCACCGGGTGTCGGGCCGCTGATACCACAGCGTTATGACGGCGAGGTAGCCGAGCGCGAATGGAATCGTGGCGAGGATGAAGTCCCGCAATCTGCCGCTCCGTGCCTCTGACTGCCGGAAGGTAGGCGGTCGTTCAAGTCCCCCCTCCGACACTCGAGTAGAACCCCCACGGATTCACTGTTTCACCTGGTCAGGAGGGGTGTGGTGGCCGTGGGGGTTCGTATCGCAGAATCGTCCCGCTCGCCCGCGTGCCGCCGTCGCGCTGCCGCTCCAGCGCCCGATCAGATGTGCCGTACACGAGCGGGCCCGAGCTCGGTCGGGCGGCGTGATTATCGAGCATCGGCTCGACCGCACGACTGCGCCGGTTCTCGGGCGCGGAATGACGCGTTCTGCGCTGCGATCACGAGGTCTGAAGGTCCGCGTGGGTATCGGGCGACGGAACGACTGACGGCTCAGTGATCTGCGAGGAACCCCAGCACGTGA
>CAMYIK010000300.1 GCA_947258365.1 uncultured Thermoleophilia bacterium
ATCCTGCGGGGCGTCTGAGCGTCAGGCGACCGCGGCTCGCTGGGCGGCGCGGACGTGGGCGAATCGGTTGCGATCGATGTACAGCATCAGGCCGGCAGCGCAGAACACGATCGAGGAAGCAGCGAGGCCCATCATCGTCGTCGACCCGGTCGCGATGAACGCACCACCGATGAGCGGACCGAAGACACGTCCCAACGCCATCACCGCCTGAGCGTCGCCCGCGCGTTCCTCGGGGAACCTCGAGCGGGAAGCCAGCAGGGCGAAGGCGGCGGGCATCCCCATGAAGAAGACGAATCCCCATGTGACGAGCGTGATCGTGAACACCGGTGCGATGTGGATGGCGGGGAGCACGAAGGCCAGCACCGCCGTCGCGAGATACCAGACGCCGGCCGGGCCTCGTCGCCCCTTCCATTTCGCAGCGGGGACGGCGACGAGCGCGTTCGCGCTGAAGGCGAGCGACACGGCGAAGGGCGAGAGCCCGTTGTACTCGGTTCCGATCGCCGCCGCGTACACGAAGACCGACGAACCGCCCATGGTCAGCAATCCGAGGGCCACGAGCATGGCGATGCTCGCACGAGTGGCGGCGTGTCGTGTGCGGTGTGGTCGCAGTCGGTCCTTCACGTCGACCTGGCCGGCGAACAGCAGGGGCGACACGGCCACGACGGCCAAGACGACGAACGTCCAGCGGACATCGACCGCATCGATCAGCACCGTGAGCCCTGGTGGGACCACGATGCCGACGAGGGGTCCGACGACCGCAGCGTCGCCGAACGCATCCTGCCAGGCGAACCACGCCGCCAACCCCAGTGAGATCCCCCCGGCGAATCGAGCCGCGCCCAGCACGGCAAGGTTCGGCGCGACCGCTGCGCACAGGTTCGCAACGAAGCCGAGGAGAGCGAGGGTGACGAACACCGATCGCACGGGTCGAAGATGCCTCCCGGCAGTCCACGAGCCGATGACGAACCCCGCGAGTTGGGCGGTCGATACCCACCCGGACGCGCCGAGCGACACGCCGAACTCCGTGGCGATGGGTCGCAGCAGGAACGGCGTCGCGGTGAAGATCGCGGTGCTCGACGCGATCGCGACCAGCACCGCCGGTCGGACCGAGAGACTTGCGGCCTGTTGGAGCCGGAGTGGGACCTGCAGAGGTCAGCTCGCTTCGGGTTCGACGGGCGGCGTGTAGCCGTACTTGTCGCGCAGGTCGTCGCGCGCCTCGGAGATCATCCGGCGGACGCGGTCTCGGACCTCGGGCAGATCGTCCTTGGTGAGGCCCGGACGCCACTCGCTCGGATCCTTGAGGACGATGGTGGTTTCGAGCATCGAGAGCGGCGCCGGGTCGGTCGCGGTCTCGGCGCGCCCCGCCTTGCCGAAGACCGACTCGACCTCCGGGAAGGTGCGGATGATGCGATCGGTCTGCTGGAGGATCTCCTTGGCCTTGGTGATCGACAGCCCGGGCAGCGTGGTCGGCATGTAGAGCAGGTCGCCCTCCCAGAGCGGCGGCATGAACTCCGAGCCGATCCGCTGGAAGGGTACGGCCGTGACGAGCAGAGCCAGAACCATGAGTAGGATCACCACCCAACGCCGGCGCAAGGCGAGGTTCAAGGCCGGCCGGTAGACCGAGCGCAGGAGGCGGGAGACCGGATGACGCTGCTCCGCGAAGATGCGGCCGCGGACGAACCAGTACATGAGCACCGGCACTCCGGTCACCGCGAGGATGGCCGCCATCGCCATCGAGTAGGTCTTGGTGAAGGCCAGCGGCTTGAACAGCCGCCCCTCCTGAGCTTCCAGCGTAAACACCGGCAGAAACGAGACCGTGATCACGAGCAGCGTGAAGAAGAGGGTCGGGCCGACCTCCTGCGCGGCGCGCAGGATGATCTCGAAGTGTGACCGCTCGCCCTTGAACTCCTCGTAGTGCTTGTGGGCGTTCTCGACCATGACCACCGCGGCGTCGACCAGGACCCCGATCGAGATCGCGATGCCGCCGAGCGACATGATGTTCGACCCGAGGCCCTGCACTCGCATCACCACGAAGGCGAGGAGAATCGCGATCGGGATCGACAGGATCGCCACCAGAGCGGAGCGCAGGTGGAAGAGAAAGAGGGCGCAGACCAGGGCGACGATGATCGACTCTTCGATCAGGGTGTCGGTCAAGGTCGCGATCGAGCGCTCGATCAGCGCGCTTCGGTCGTAGGCCACCGAGATCTCGACCCCCTCGGGCAAGCCGGCCCGCATCTCGGCGAGCCGCTCCTTGACCTTGCCGATCGTCGTTCGGGTGTCGGCGCCCGTGCGGACGACCACGATGCCGCCGACCGTCTCACCCTCGCCGTTCCAGTCAGCCAAACCGCGCCGG
>CAMYIK010000301.1 GCA_947258365.1 uncultured Thermoleophilia bacterium
TCGGCCCGGATCCAGCCGCCGATGATCTTCTGCTTGACGGGTGCCACGACCTGGCGCCCATCGAGATACCAGGTGATGGTGAGCGGCTTCTTGCTCCGAGGGGCGAGTGAGAAGCGGAAGTTGCCGTAGATGACCTTGGGCTTGGTGAGCACCTTCTTCGGCTTGCCGGTACGGCGATTGCTGACGAACGCCTTGTCGGCAACACCCTCAGCCGGTCCTCGGACGTTGATGATCCGGCGAATCGGCGCGAATGCCGGACCGGAACGTCGGCTGGTCTCCACCACGTAGCGACCGGGCTCCATCTTGCGGGGCAGCCGGATGTCGGCCTTCGTCCCAATGGGACCTTTCTTCAGCACTACCTTCGCTCGCCGGGCGACGACCTTGCCCTTCGGTTTGCCGCCGACCGATCGTCGGATCCGGATCCGGATCGTTGTCTTCTTCCGCACCACGCCGACGATGCGCGCGTAGGGCTTCTTGCTCTTGCCACGGCCGATCAGCTTGCTCTCGCGATACCGCCCGCTCCATTTCGCCCGTCGGATCGCGAGCGGCGCCTTGGTTACCGTGACGGACCTTCTGAGCGTCGTGCTGAAGCCCGCAGCGTCGGCAATGGTCACGCTAACGGTGAAGCGGCCGGCCCTCTTGTAGGAGAACTTCACCCGGTTGCCCGTTCGCGAAGAGCCCTCACCGAACGTCCAAACCGCCTTCGAGGACAGCGGGAAGTTGTCGGCGGCGGAGACGGCGAAGATCTCCGCCTCGCCGACGTTCGCCTTGGTCGGCGCATCGAGAGAACTGAGCGTCGGACCGGTGTTGTCGTAGCCCGTGGCGATGACGCTACCGGCCCGTACGACCTGGGCGTCACCGGCGCCATTGATGGACGCTCCGGGAGTACCAGAAGCGGATCCTCCCAATATCGTGACTCCTCCAATGCCCTGCCCAGTGTCGCGTGCCCGAGCCAGGGCCGTTCCGGCGTGATCGATCCAGGCAACTACCCAGGCGCCCGAGCCGTTGGCTGCCACGTCCACGCTTATGCCAGCCCCAAGCGGCACGATGTTGCCTCCAGCCGGGGAGGTAATGACCTTCGTTTGACGCTCAGCCCCAGGACCTATTGCCCACGCCAGAATCGCGTTGTTTGAAGCCTCGAGACCGACGGCGAGCTGAGGCGGACTGCCCACGGCGAGCGCCTGGGCGTCCAAGGAAGCCGGAGTCGACCACAGTCCGCCGACCCGGCGGGACAGATAGACGAGGTCCTGGGTAGCGCTGGCAGCGCTGAAGCCAAGCGCCGCTACCCCCTGGTCGTTCATCGCGACCTCGGGGTTGTCCGGCGGTACCGCGCCGTCCGCGTACGGGGCCTGCTCGCCCTCAAAGCTCAGGCTTCCCGCCAGTCGAATCCGCGTCTTGATCGCAGCCTCGGCTGAGTCGCGCCAGGCCACGACCCCAGTGCCGGTGCGGTTGAGCGATGCGGCAGGGCTACTCGTGCCCGCGGCGACACCGGCGTCGACCGTCGTCGTTGGGCCAGGAGGACCTCCACCGAGGCTAACGCGCGCCAGCACTGTCGTGCCCTCCTGGTAGACGACGATCGCGTCGCCGTTGTCACCTACACCTACCGCGGGCCGCACGTTGCTGGCAGCGCTCACGAGTTGAGGCGGTGTCCACGTTCCGTTCAGGTTGCGGACGCTGAGGCTCACCGCGCCGCTCGCGTCGCGCCAAGCCGCCGCGGCCCTGCCGTTGCCCTGGGCTGCAAACTCCAGGTCCGTTGCGCCCGCTCCGCCGAGCTGCTGCGGCGGCCCGAAGCCTCCGCCGCTCTGGCGATCGGCGTACTTGATCGCACCACCTTCGATCCAGATCGCCAAAGCGGAACCGTCATCAAAGACTGCTCCATCCGGCTGTGATGCGGTTCCTGAAACCACGGTGGCGCCTGGCGTCAGCCACGAGCCTGCGAGAGCAGCGGGCGCGGCGACCAGCGTCAGGAAAAAAGCGGCGACCAGCGTCAGGAAAAAGGCGGCGGTCAGTGAGGCCCAACGGGCGGGTGGTCTATGCATCACGGGTCCGTAGTCGAAAATCCAGAATCAACAATCTAACCGAGTCTATGGCTTCTCGCGGCGAGCTGGCCGAGGGGCAATCAGGCATTGGCGGAATTTCGCCATCCGATCTTCATAGCCCGTTCGCGCCGACCTAGATCAGGCCCTCGCGCACAGCCTCGGCGACGGCCTGCGAGCGGCTGCGCACGTTCATCTTGGTCACGACATCGTGGATCACGTTCTTGATCGTCCGCTCGCTGTAGCGGAGCTCCTCTGCGACTTCTCGGATGGGATGGCCGGCTGCGACCATGCTGAGCACCTCTCGCTCGCG
>CAMYIK010000302.1 GCA_947258365.1 uncultured Thermoleophilia bacterium
CAGAACAAGCCCCGTGATCGCAGCCTGCTTTCCGGTGGCCCGTCAGGCTGGCCTTCGCTTGGCCAGCACGTAGGTCAATGCGCTGAGCGCGACGAGCATCTCCGCTGCCTCGTCGAGGTGGTTCACCACTTCGTCGAGCCTCGTGCTGGGAATGGCGAACTCGGGGAACAAGTCCAGTCCCGAGCGAGCAGCGATCACGACGAACCACGGCCAGATCCACACCGGTGGGGCTCCCGATGCATCCCAATGCGACGCCGCCACCTCCCACCTGACCTCCGCCGCACGCGGTCACGGTTCCCGGCAGGCCCTGCGTTAGCCTCCGGATCATGGATCCATTCGAGAATCTGACCGCCGATCGTCCCACGTTTGTCACCCATCTGGAGTGCGGTGCCACCGGCGAACACCACGAGGCGGACCGGCTCCACGGTCTCTCGAATGCCGGCAAGCCACTCCTCGTTCGCTACGACCTCGACGCCGTCTCCGCTGCGATCGACAAGGAGACCCTGGCGGCGCGCCCGCCCGACATGTGGCGCTACCGCGAGTTTCTGCCGGTTCGGGCCGCCGAACACATCGTCTCGCTCGGGGAGACCATGACCCCGCTCATCCACCTTCGGTCCGAGGAGGCTCGCCTCAGGACGCCTTCAATCGTCGTCAAGGACGAATCGCGGCTTCCCACCGCCTCGTTCAAGGCCCGAGGGCTCGGAATGGGGGTCACGATGGCCCATGAGCTCGGTGTCCAGCGGGTGGCGATGCCGACCAACGGCAACGCCGGAGCCGCCCTGGCGGCCTATGGCAGCCGCGTCGACATGGAGGTCTACGTGTTCTGCCCGGCCGACACGCCGGAAGTGAACGTGCGAGAGATCGCGATGCTCGGCGCACGGGTGTGGAGGGTCAACGGTCTCATAAACGATTGTGGGAAGATCGTCGCGGCAGGCAAGGACGAGATGGGGTGGTTCGACTTCTCCACTCTAAAGGAGCCCTATCGCATCGAAGGCAAGAAGACGATGGGACTCGAGCTCGCCGAGCAGATGAACTGGGATCTTCCCGACGTGATCTTCTATCCCACCGGGGGCGGTACCGGCATCATCGGCATGTGGAAGGCGTTCAACGAGCTCGAAGCCATGGGCTGGATCACCAGGAAGCCCCGACTCGTCGCTGTGCAGTCGGAGGGATGCGCCCCGATTGTCAAGGCCTACCACGATGGCAAAGACCATGCCGAACTGTGGAAGGATGCCGCCACCGTCGCCGCCGGTATACGCGTCCCGGCCGCCATCGGAGACTTCCTGATTCTCGAAGCCGTGCGCAAGAGTGGCGGCTTTGCCATCGCCGTGTCCGAGTCGGCCATCGAGCGGGCCCAGGCCACCGCGGCGGCCCGCGATGGGGTCATGACGAGCCCGGAAGGTGCCGCCACGCTGGCCGGCTTGGAGCGGGCATTGGAAGAAGGCCTCGTCGACCGGAACGAGCGCATGCTCCTCTTCAACTGTGGTCACGGGCTCAAGTACCCGATGCCTCCATCCGACCAGGCGCTGGATCACACCGCTCCGATCGATTTTGCCACCCTCGCCGCCGCCGCTCATCCATTGGACCTCTGATGCCCGACATCGTCATCACCGAGTTCATGGATGACCGGGCAGTGGCCGGCCTGGCCCGGGATTTCGATGTGCACTACGACCCGAACCTCGTCGAGCACCCCGACGAGCTAACCACGCTCCTGACCGACGCCCGCGCCCTCATCGTCCGCAACCGCACCCAGGTGCGGGCCCCGCTTCTCCGCGCCGCCCCCAAGCTGATCGTGGTGGCTCGGCTCGGTGTGGGGCTCGACAACATCGACGTCGAAGCCTGTGCAGAGCGGAGTATTGCCGTTAAGACGGCCGGCGCCGCCAACGCCAATGCGGTGGCCGAGTACGTGCTGGCGGCGTGCCTCAGTCTGCTGCGGCCGGCCATGCTCGCCTCCGCCCGGGTGGCGGCCGGGCACTGGCCTCGGCAGGAGCTGGTGGGCTTCGAGCTGGCCGGACGGAGGTTGGGTCTCGTGGGGCTTGGGACCATCGCCCGGGTCCTGGCGGCCAAAGCCGCTGCACTCGGCGTGTCGGTGGCGGCCCACGACCCGCTGCTGGCTCCCGATGCCCCGGCGTGGCAGCTCGCCGACCGAATGGAATTCCGGCCCCTGCTAGAGTCGTCCGATGTGGTCAGTTTGCACGTGCCGTTGATCGACTCGACCCGCCATCTGATCGACACCGATGCAATAGCGGGGCTGCCCAACCATGCAATCCTCGTCAACACCTCCCGGGGTGGGATCGTGGACGAGGAGGCAGTCGTTGCCGCGCTGCGAGCCGGCACGCTCGGCGGCG
>CAMYIK010000303.1 GCA_947258365.1 uncultured Thermoleophilia bacterium
TCGACCTGGGCGGCGAGCCGTTCGTCCAACAGCCCTTCGCCGCCGCCGATCTCGAGACCACGCGCGAAGCGGCGCCCGGCGAGCACCGCCATGGTGCCGTCCCGCTTTTCGCGCTCTACCGGATCGGCGGCGATATCGTAAGGGTCTTCGCTGCGATAGATGTGCTCGAAATACCTGCGCACGAACGTGCGGTTGTCCCGCATGAGGCGGCGGCCCAGGCGGGTGATCGCGTGTCTGAAATCGCCGAGTAGTCCGATGGTGAGGCCCTATGCGTGGGAGTTGCAGACGGAGCCGACGCGTCGATTCCGCGCGGCGAGCCCAATGCTAGCCTCTCCTCCTCGAACATGGAAATCGCGTGTCGCAGCCGTGAGACGGAAGCCCGATTCGAGCCGAGTCAGAAGGCGAGCTGCAGCCGCATCTGGAAGATGATCAGCGCTGCAGCGCCATCGGGCTTGGCGCGAATCACGTTGGTCATCACTCGAGTCGTGTGGGTCGGATACCAGTTGAAGGCGAGCCCGAGGTCGTTGAGCTCGCCGCCCGCGATCTGCTTCTCGTTGAGGTCGATGCGCGAGAAGCGGAGGGCGATCTCGAAGGCGCCCCGCCCCTTGGAATCCACGCCGAACTCGCGGGAGGGCACGATGCGTCGGAAGATCCCTCGGCGGTGATCGTACACGCGTTGCTCACCGGTGATGCTGTACGTTGCCATGACGTAAAAGGAACTGAACAGGGGATTCTCGGCTTCGACCAGGCGCACGCGCTTCAGTCCGTACTCGGTCTGAAGCGAGAACGGCCCGTTTGCGAAAGCCGCTTCCAGCATCATCGTGTCGGTGCGGTCGGCGAGCAGCAATCCGGTGTCCACGAGGACGGGTGCGAGGTTCGACTCGGGGCGCGCCGTCACCCGCTCCACGCGCCCGGCGCCATTCGACGCCGTTCTCGACGGGGCCGATGAGGTCCTCGAGTGATGGATAGGCCACGAAGGCGGCGGAGTCGAGCTGCGCCGAGCCGCCGATCTTGGTGCGAAAGTCGAAGCCGCGTGCCTCGATCCAGAGGCCGTCGCTCCAACGAACGAGCTTCCTCGGAGGTTCTTCTCCCTGGTCGGGCTTGTTGTCGTCGTCCTGCGCTGATCGGGTCGAGCTCTGCGGCTGCTCTACCTGCCCCCGCTTCTGCGCCGAGCCCGGTGGTGCCTCCTGACCCGCGGCCGCCGGGGCGACTATCGTGAGATGAACCACGAGTCCGAACACAACCGTGCGCCACATCTCAGTCTCCACGTGCCAGGCTGACCTTGACGAAATCGACTGCGCGTTACTTGCCAGGTTCGACGACGATGGCCTCGGTCGGGTTCGAGACCACAAGATCGTGACCCACAACGTCCACACTGCGACAGCGCGAGGAGGAGAGCGGTCTCAAAAGGCCTCACCGAAGGAAAAATAGACCCCTCTGTTACCGAACCTGCCGATCGCGACATCGAGGCCAACCAGCAGCTCTCGGTCTTGCAGGAGTAAGAATCGGATTCCACCGCCGCCACTCGGCAGCACGCGATTCGCCCCCAGCGTGAGGTCTTTACCGTACACGCGTCCGCTCCCGCCGAAAGCCGCGCCGCGCAGCCGCTTCCAGATCGGAAAGCGGTACTCCAATTGTCCGGCCAGCATGCCGGCACCGCGGTACTTGCCGGTCGGGTAGGCGCGCAGATCGACGCCGCCGTACAGCGATTGCCCGGAGAACGGCACCTCGCCGAAGGCGGCTCTCCAGCGGAACCGGAACGCCAGGATGTGCGCGCTCTTCACATCCCAGTAGGCGTTGAAAAACGTGTCGACGCTACGGTAGTCGTTGTCGCTTCCCAGCCACTGAGCGAAATCGAGAAACTTGAGCGTCGCGAACATTCCCTCCGTCGGCGCGTATTCATGGTCGCGGCTGTCGAAGAAGACAACGAGCCCTCCACCCGAGTCGATCGTCTTTTCGGCGCCGGCCGCGCGCAGGACTCGCTCGGAAGACTCCTGCTCCTCCGGCGTGCCCTCGTCGAATCTGAAGTCGATGTTGCGGTACAGGTAGTTGATGCCGACGAAGATGCCGCGGTAGACGTTGACGGTGAAGTCGGTTTCGAACGATCCTCGGCGCTCGCCGTACACGATGTCGCCCGTCCGATCGGTGTAGCTGAACCTGTTGTTGGTATTGGCCGCGACGGGAACCGTGGTACTGCGGAAGCGGTCCTCGGCGAACGAGAAGATCTGGCGACCTGCGACCATCCAACTTCCGGTCGTCGTGTAGTAGCCGATCACGGCCGTTTGGGAGTCCTTGGGGTTGGTCTCGTTGAGCCGGTACAAGGTCAGCAGCCCGCCAC
>CAMYIK010000304.1 GCA_947258365.1 uncultured Thermoleophilia bacterium
TGGCGCCTCGTGCTGGTGTTCCTGCTCTACGCGATCGCTGCAGTCCTGACGTTCATCCGGATCCGCGACGCCGGCCTGAGCGGCGCGGCCGACGAGCGGGGAGCGCAGTCGCAGCTGCTCGGCGGCATCGAGGAGGACCTGGTCGGTCAGCAGGATCTCCGGACCAATGGAGCCGGTGGGTACGCGCTGGCCCGGTTCCACCGCGACGCCGCCGGTGTGCTCACGTCGACGATCGGCCTGGAGCGGGCGCTGCTCCGCCTGTGGCACGTCGCGACCGGCACGGTCGTCGGTGGCGCGATCGTCGCCAACAACAACAGTGACGACTCCGCGGACACGGCACCCGCCAGCCCGGCAGGTGAAAGCGCACAGGTGTCTACTCCGCGGCCAGACGGTGGCTGCACCATGGACGTGACCGGGATGCTCTTCACGCTCGACCCCGTGATTGCGCAGCAGTTTGCCGCCGGCGGACTCAACTTCCGCACGATTTCACCGGGCGCCCGGATCAGCGAGGGGCTTGCCACCTCGCCAAGGATTCACACTGCACGCGACGTGAAGTGCGATCTGACGGATGGCTACATCGGAATGCGTGGCGGTTTCGCCATCGAAAACTCGCAAGGCGGCAACGTGGAGTTCCGCCGCTTCCGCCTGAAGCTCGATGAGGGCGAGATGGACGCGTTCCTCAAGTCCACCGGTAGCTCGGGCTTCGAGGCAATCGACATCGATGCCTCGCAAGCGCAGTTCACCGAGCGCGGTTCGGTCATCACCGGAACGGTTCCGATGGTTCTCGACGGCGGCGCCGCTGTAGCGATGAACGCCACGCTCGGAACCGATCTGCCCGCTGGCGCGCTGGAGCTCGGCACGGTGACCATCACCGGCACCACCGCCACGGCTCAAGCTCAGGCCGAGTAGCTCCCCCGCCACACCGCCGCGCGCGACCTAGCGGTCGTAGCGCGGCGGGTCGGCGATCAGCTCACAGCCCAGCCGGTCGCCGTCATCGTCGAGTTCGTGCGGGTCCGCCCCGCCGAGGATCGACACCGGGTGCCCAAGGTCCTCGCAATCGAGGTCTGGCGGGTACAGAGGAATGCAGGGCGAGTAGTTCGGATCGCAGCGTCGCCCAGCCGGCGCACTATCAGTGCTCGCCTGAGCCGCGGGCGGCGCGAGCGTTGGCGCGCTGATGTCGCGCGACACGGTGTCATCGACGATGCCCCCGCTGACGCCCGCGACTCCAATCGCGAGCACCACGAAGGCAACGAACCACCGGGGGCCGCGGCGGCGCTTGCGGGAGTCTCCCGGCACTGATTGTCCCTTCCGTTTCTCACGGAAAGGGGTATCGCCAGGTCGGGGTGACTACCCATTTTTGACACCCCCGGATCGCCGCTCAGACGGGGATTCCCGTGCGGCTTCCACTCGGACCTCGAGAAATCATTCCCCCGGGCTGTGCTGCTACGATCGCCGCCCGCGCGGGAGTAGCTCAGTTGGCTAGAGCATCAGCCTTCCAAGCTGAGGGTCGCGGGTTCGAATCCCGTCTCCCGCTCCTTCTTTTCCGCCGCAGAGGGGCACCTTTCCAAGGGTGACCCTCAGCATCGATTGTTCGATGATCGAACATCGATCGAACACGGTCCGGGGTTCCTAGACGCCGACCGGTCAGCTCCGCGCGCGCCGCGTGCACGGCATCGACCATCGGCGTGAAGCCCGCCAGGCGCGCCTCGTCAAACAGGTGCGTGTAGTGCTTGAGGGTGGTCATCGCCGAAGCGTGCCCCATCGCGGCGGTCACGTACGGGAGCGGGCGGCCCTCGTTGATCAGCAGGCTGGCGTACGTGTGACGGCCGTCGTAGGGCGCCGCCTGTACCTTGGCCTTCTCGATCGTCGGAAGCCAGACACGGTGCCGCCAGTTGGTCCAGTCGATCGGCCCACCGGAGTAGGAAGGACAGACAAGATCCCCGGGCTGGGCGTCCTCGGCGCGAAGGAGCTCCAGGTCCTCCGCGAGCGGAGCAATCACCTCGACGGTGCGTCGCTTGCCGGTCTTGGTCGAGCGCCACTCCCCGTCGTTGAAGCTGCGATCGATCACCAGGACGTGGCCAACGCTCCCCCACGTGAGCCCCACGGCTTCGCCAGGACGCAGGCCGGCGTAGGCGAGCAGCGACCACAACACCGCATCGCGCACCGTCGGCATCGCGGCGCGGATGCGCTCGACCTGAACCGGATCAAGGGCGGCTGGCCGAGTGATCTCCACCGAGACCTTCTTGATGCCCTTGCACGGATTACTCGGCAGCTTGCCGTCGGCCACAGCCGCACCGAGCGCGGCCGAGAGAATGCCAAGCGCTCCGTT
>CAMYIK010000305.1 GCA_947258365.1 uncultured Thermoleophilia bacterium
TGCGGGTTGCCCGGGGTCGTCGCGAGCAGCTGGGTGAACTGCCGATTCCCGCACGTGTATCGCGGCTCGGGGTAGGGGGCGTGATAGGCGTCGACGACCTCCTGAGGGAGGTCGGTGGCGCAGAGGCTGCTCAGCATGTCCCAGTGCGGCCAGTCGGGCGTCTCGCGCACCATCTTCTGGAAGGCGGCGAAGGGTCCGGCGGCCTCGATCTTCTCGGGCATCGGCTCCGCGGGGTCGCGCAGGAACATTCCGGTATTCGTGAGGCAGACCCGCGCGACGCGATCCGGGTGGTGATGGAGGATGCGGAGCCCGATGATGCCGCCCCAGTCGTGCAGGACGAACGTGATGTCGCGCAGATCGAGCGCGTCGACGAGGGCGGCGCGTGTCCACTCGACGTGGCGCGCAACAGAGAAGTCGCTCATCTCGGTCGGCTTGTCGGAACGCCCCATGCCGACGAGATCGACCGCCATCGCGCGGTTCCCGGCGGCGGCGACTTCGGGAATGATCTTGCGCCAGAGGTAGGACCAGCTCGGATTGCCATGGATCATCACGACCGGCGGCGCATCTCGCGGCCCTTCGTCGACGTAGTGCATGCGAAGCGTGCCGCCGTCGAGGTCGGGAATCTCTGCGTAGTGGGGCTCGAAGGGGTAGTCCGGAAGATTCGCGAATCGCTCCTCGGGCGTCTGGATGATGTCCATGAAGTCGTGCTCCTGTCTCCTGCAGATGGCGGTAAATTGGCATGTTCAGTGCCAATTTGCGAGGCACTTCCCTACGTGGCACTCTCCGAGAGCAGTTGATCCACTGAGGAGGGCAGACCAATGAGTACGCAGGGCCTCGACTTCCTGGTGAACCGATCGGATTGGCACACAACGGAGTTCGTAGAGGCGCCGGAACCCGCTCCCCTCTCCGCCGGCCAGGTCCTCTTTCGCGTCGACCGTTTCGCGTTCACCGCGAACAACATCTCCTACGCGCTCTCCGGCGACATGATCGGCTATTGGCGCTTCTTCCCGACGCGCGACGGCTGGGGACGCATTCCGGCGATGGGGTACGCGGACGTCATCGCTTCGTCACATCCGGAGGTCGCGGAGGGCACGCGCTGCTTCGGCTTCTACCCGATGTCCCGCTACCTGACGATCGAGCCCGGCAAGGTGACCGCAGCCAACATCACCGACGGTGTGGCCCATCGCGCGGACATCGCGGCTGTCTACAACCAGTACTCACCGGTCCAGAACGACGCCATGTACTCGGCAGATCATGAAGATCAGACCATGCTGTTGCGCGGGCTCTTCATGACGTCGTTTCTCTGCGACGACTTCCTCGCAGACAACGATCACTATGGCGCCGAATCCGTCCTCATCACGAGTGCTTCGAGCAAGACGTCGATCGCACTCGGCTTCATGGTCTCGCGGGTGGGCCGGGTCAAGGCGGTGGGCCTGACCTCCCAGCGCAATCTCGAGTTCGTCCAGGGTCTCGGCTGCTACGACGAGGTCGTGACCTATGACGACGTCAAGTCGCTCCCGAAGAGCCAGCCCGTCGTGATGGTCGACATGGCTGGCAACGCCGAGCTCAAGAGCACGCTGCATCATCACTTCGGGGACCAGATGAAGTACAGCTGCTCGGTCGGCGCGACCCACTGGCAGGCGACCGGCGGCGGCGGTGAGCTCCCGGGAGCCAAGCCCGAGTTCTTCTTCGCACCCGGGCAGATCGCCAAGCGAAGCGAGGACTGGGGACCCGCCGGGTTCCAGGAGCGGATCGGTGCCGCGTGGGTCGCCTTCCGGGACTCGACGGATGCCTGGCTGACGATCAAGCGGGGCTACGGCCGCGACGCCGTCGAGGCGGTGTACCGAGACACCCTCGATTCCAAGGTCTCGCCTTCGGAAGGCCAGATCATCTCACTCTGGGATCAACCGTAGGAGCGTCCACGGCAGTGGGGCTCCGAAGCGGTCGTCAGCTCCCCGGCATGACCATTTCGATGTTGAGCTGACCCTCGAGCCCGGCAGCTCGGTGCTCGGCGCTCTTCTGGTAGGCGGGGTCGGTGATCATCGTCAGCATCGCCTTGCGGTCGGGATACATCGCGATGCCCACCGCGTCCCAGAGGTCTTCGACGACGCCCAGGGTCAGCCCGGTGACCTGGCCTCCCAGGACCGGCTTGCCACCGACCTTGGCCAGGTGAGCCGCCACCTCCATGGCGTAGACCCCGTAGGCCTCCTGGCCGCTGAGCGCGGTTTCGCGGCCGTCTGCGTACTCGGCCTTCGGCTTGAACTTCAGCAG
>CAMYIK010000306.1 GCA_947258365.1 uncultured Thermoleophilia bacterium
CGGAGGCCGCCGAGTGCGTCAAGGCGTTCAAGCCCAAGGTGGTGTACCCCTATCACTACCGAGGCAGCGACCTCGATGTGTTCGCCTGGAGGCTCGAGGACACGCCCGAGGTGGAGGTCCGCATCCTCGACTGGTACGCGAACCGCTAGACGGTCCGGTCCTGCCGCTCGGGTCCGTCCTCTTACCCTACTCGGGTTCCTGGGCCTCTTGGGCCTCAGCGGCTGCCTCGAGCAGGTAGCTGTACGAACGCTCCTCGCCGTCCCCGGATGAGGTCGGCAGGCCGCACTGCGCCCACCCCATCTGGATGACGCCGCCGAAGGGATCGTGCTTCCCGGTGAACCCGCCGTCGACGTTGAAGACGGTCTGGAAACCGGCAGAGTGCAACAGCGTCGCCGCCTGATAGGACCGTTGCCCCGAGGTACAGCCGATGTACACGGGCACGTCGCGGGCGACCAACGCGAGCACGACGGCGAGGAACTGCCGGTTGGGTTGAGGCTGCTTGGTGGCGGGGTCGAAGTGAAAGAGCGGGACGTTGATGGCACCCACCGGATGCCCCTGCTCGAACTCGTGCTCCGACCGAACGTCGAGGTAGACGGCGTTGGCCTCCGACTCGAGCCGGGCGGCAACCTCGACGGGCGTCATTTCGCGAACCTTCAAGCGACCTCCTGATCCGACCTCTGCCAGCCGCTGCCGCGGTGGCGTGCCTCGAAGCCATGAGGATGCAGCATCTGGGCCGTGATCTCCAGGGCCTGGGCCGCACACGGGCTCGGGCTCGAAGCGCTCAGCGACAACGTTCTTTCGGCGCTCACGGGTCTCTCGCCCGATGTCGACGCCAGCGGTCTCGGGCCCGTCGCTTGAGGCCGTCGACGAAACCCGCAACGCGCTCCGAGGCCAGCGACATCACCGACAGACCCAAGGCAATGAGCAGAAACCCCTGCAGGAAAGGCAGGAAGATACCGATGATCCCCAGCCCCACGAGCAGCGCGCCGGCGGCCAAAACCCCCATGCGAAGTACGATCGAAACCATAGTAGGCGAGGATAGCAGGCAGGTGGTTGTTTGCAGCGAAACACGAAGCTACCGTCTACCAGGTGCCCGAAGCGAGCATCCACAACGCGGAGCGTTGCCATGGCTGAGACATCGACCCCAGGTTCGGACGAGCCTCTCGAGCTGAAGTGCCCTTGCTGCTCGAGTGTGCTCATCATCGACCGCACGACCGGAGACATCCTGCACGAGGAACGACCGAAGAGGTCCGAGGTAAGCTGGGACTACGCCCTCAAGGCCGGCAAGGACAAGCAGGCCGAGGCGGAGGCGCTCTTCAGCGAGGGTATGGATCGAGAGCAACGCGCCGACCAGATCCTGGAGAAGAAGTTCAAGGAGGCGCTCAAGCGGGCGGACAAGAGCGACACTCCCCCTCCCCGGATCTTCGACCTGGACTGACGTGGCGAAGACCGTGCGAGCTCGTGGGGGAGCTGTCGTCGCCATTTTGTGCTGTTTGCTTGTACTCCCCGCCCAGAGCGCGACGCAGAGCCCCGCCGTCGACCTGTCGCCGGAGATGGCGGCGATCGTCGGCCACCCGAGCCTGAACGCGGCCAGCATCGGCCTGCTGGCCACCGACGTCGAAAGCGGCGAGGTCCTCGTCGCTCACAACGCCGATGATCTGTTCGCTCCGGCCTCCGTCAACAAGCTGTTTACCGCCGCCGCGGCGCTCTGGCGGCTGGGGCCGTCGTTCGCCTGGCAGACACCCCTGACACACACGGGCGAGCGCAGCGGCCTCGACGGCCAGTTCATCGCCGGGGATCTTTGGGCCCTCGGGCGCGGCGCCCCCGACACCGTCGAGGAACAGATCTGGCTGGCGGCGCGGGCCATCCACCAACGCGGGATCACCCGCCTCGAGGGCGACATCGTGGTCGACGACCGCTTCTTCGACGAGGCACGCTACGGCGACGGATGGCCGGGCGGCAACCAGGTGAGGGAGTCGTACCATGCGCCGGTGGGCGCCCTCATGGCCAACTACTCCGCCTACCGTGAGGGCGACGAATGGGTCGCCGTGTCGGACCCCGCGATCCATTTCGGCGCGCGCCTGCGGGAGCTTCTCGAGCTCGCCGGGATCACCGTGACGGGGACCGTCCGCAGACCGCGGCTCGAGGAGCTCGCGGCACTACCGATGGCCGATGAAATCGACCCGGGCAACGCCCGCATCGGCCTCCCCGAGGGCCTGCGGCTCCTCTACACCATTCGATCGGAGCCTCTCGGCCGCCTCGTCC
>CAMYIK010000307.1 GCA_947258365.1 uncultured Thermoleophilia bacterium
CACATGGATCTCTCGCGGGTCGCGAAGATACGCAATCGCGCCAAGGCCGGCTTCCAGCGGGCCCATGGCACCAAGCTCACCTACATGCCTTTCATCTTTCAGGCCGTGGCCAGCGCGCTCCAGCATGCGAGGCGAGATATCGATGGCATCGAGCTCGAAGGGCGTGGGTGACACGCGGGCCAGCGCGCGAGAGAGCACTCCGGTTCCGACACCGCAATCCAGTACGCGCCCATCGAGACCCGGCGTGTCCGAGCCCTCTTCGTGCAGCACCCGCCGCAGCATGGCTTCATAGGCGTCGGGGAAACCCAGGCGGTCGAGTGTGTGATTCCATCCAGGCGCGGCCTGGTCATAGCGGCGGGTCAACTCCGGCACGCTCAATGCGCGGCGCTCGACGGAGACTTGCCAGGAGCCGAACCAGCGAGCGAAGACCGGGATCGTCTCGTCGGGGTACCGGGAATATGAAACATCGGCGAGGTCGGTCATTGTTCGGCGCTGAGTCAGGCCAGGAGATGAGGTCATGAGGTGCTCCCTTCGAGGCCTGTGTATATCCATGCATGGACCAGGTCGAAATTGCCGAAATCAGTACTCGTGATATACAAGAATGCATGGCAAGCCGGACCTGGCAGACCGTCCGCTTCGACTGGAATCAGGCCCGCGCCTTCCTCGTGACGGCGGAAGAGGGGTCCCTATCCGCCGCCGCCCGGGCCCTCGGCCTGACCCAGCCGACGCTTGGCCGCCAGGTCGCGGCGCTCGAGGAAGCCCTCGGCGTCACGCTCTTCGAGCGCCTGGGGCGCTCCTTGTCGCTCACCGAGCCGGGCCTGGAGCTCGTGGACCATGTGAAGGCCATGGGCGAGGCCGCCGGGCGCATGTCGCTCGCGGCCTCCGGCCAGTCCCAGGCCATCGAGGGGCAGGTCTGCATCACCGCCAGCGACCTCCTCTCGGTCTATCACCTGCCGCCGGTGCTGGAGCGCCTGCGTTGCATCGCTCCCGAGATCGAAGTCGAGGTGGTCGCCTCCAATGAGATCCGCGATCTCAAGCGACGCGAGGCGGACATCGCCATCCGACACGTGCGCCCGGAGCAGCCGGACCTGATTGCCAAGCACGTGCGCGACACCACGGCCCACCTCTACGCGGCTCCCGCCTATCTCGAGCGCCATGGCCGGCCATCGACGGTGGAGGACCTGGTCGACTCCGTATTCGTCGCCGCCGGTCAACCGGATCGATATCTCGCTGATGTCCGGTCATCCGGTCTGCCGCTGACCAAGGCCAATCTCAAGTACATGTCCGACAGCGGCGTGATGGCCTGGGAGATGGTCAAGCAGGGCCTCGGCATGGCGATCATGTTCCGAGACGTAGCCGAGCTCACGCCCGAGGTGGAGAACGTCGTACCGGATTTCGGCACGGTCCCCGTGCCCCTCTGGCTCGTCACCCACCGCGAGCTCCGCACCAGCCGCCGTATCCGCCTGGTATTCGATGTGCTGGCGGAGGCCCTGGCCCGAGACGGCTCGACCTGAGTTCCTCGGCGAGGGGAGCAGGCCCAGCAGAATATTGCTCACGGGCGCCGACCAGAGTCTGGTCGTGACTGAGCCTCCAAGGGGCCGCCAGGGGTTTGGGATACACGCGGGATACAAGTCACAGGGTTCCTGACCCCTGTGTTTCCGGGCGCTCACAGCCGGAGGTTGGGCGCTCTTCGCCGCCGCGGACTCGGATCTCGTGCTGCACACGGCGGACATTGCGGAGCCCGACTTCGTTCAGGTGTGCTGGGGTGTCGACGCTCTGGGCCCCGAGCGACAGGCGCGGCTGCGCGAGCGTCTGAGCCCGACCCGCTGGATCAAGGAGATCCCGGTGGGCGGCCCCGACACGCGCGCGACGGCGCTCGACGCCGCCGCGCGTTACGCGAGGTGCGTCGACCTGCTGATCCTCGACACCCACGCGGATCGGGGCGACGGGGCACGCTACAAAGGCTTCTCGGCTGGTGGCGGGGGGTCCGGGCATCTCGTAGCCTCCGGCCTTCGCCACCCTTCGGAGGCCGCGTGCAGAACGAGCGTGCCAGTTCGAGAAGTGTCGGAAACCCCGGTGTTGGCAATCGATCCGTGCTCGTCACGGGCGCCACGTCGGGGATCGGCCTCGAGGTTTCGGGGCTGCTGGCCCGCGAGGGCTTTCGCGTGTTCGGGGGCGCGCTGCCGGGAGAGGACTCCAGCGCTCTCGAAGAGACGGGCTCGACTCCCGTCTCTCTGGACGTGACGGACCGTGCCAG
>CAMYIK010000308.1 GCA_947258365.1 uncultured Thermoleophilia bacterium
AGGCTTGATGGCTCACGATCATCCGGAGGAGGCCGCGTCGGTCGCCGCCGCCGCCGACAAGGCTGCCTGTGGGATCTGGCTCGGAGTCCTCGCCGTCGGCCAGAGCGGCGACATCGATCGCACGCGAGAGCTGATCCAGACCGCTCGTGAAGCACTTCCCGACACCCCGGATGGACGCGAGGTGTCCCGCCGCTTGGACGATCTCGAGGCCGAGCTGGAGACCCTTGCCGGAACGGACAACTCCGCGCGCTTCGACCTGCTCGGTTATGAGAACGAGCCTCGGCGCCGAACGCTGATGGTCGGCAGATCCTCCGTGTCGTACTTGGTCGACCCCAGCATCGATGGCGACGGTCTCATTCGATTCGCCCCATACGGAGGTACGACCGAGGGCAACCGCGCCCACCTTGGTCTCGGCGAGATCATCGACGCGCTGCAGCGGGGAGAGATTGGACAGGGGCGTCGCGTGCCGACCGATCATTGCACGCCACTGGAGCCGCGGCTGATGCTGACGGCGCTGACAGAGGCGGGGAAGGCGCGCACCGATGAGCTGACGCAGCTTGCGGAGGAAGTGCGACTGGAGCGCGAGGAGCTCACAAAGAAGGGCGAAGAGCTCGACGACGAGCTGGCGAGGCTCATTGCGGAGCGGGCCCGGCTTAAGCGTGTCGCGATGCCAAACGTTGGTGATGCCATCCCGTCGGAGGGCTTCATTCCCAAGACTCCTCACGAAGCGGCTGCCGTTCTCGGCGTAGGCCCAAAGCCGAGCCGCGCGGAGGTGGAGACCGCCTACAAGGATTTGGTTCGCAGCGCGCACCCCGACCGGGTCGCCGACCTGCATCCCGGCATTCGTAATGAAGCGGAGAACCTCACCGTGGCGCTCAACGCCGCCCGGGACCTCTTGCTCGAGCACGCGGATCAATCCGCGGTTGGGTAGCGCCTACCCCGCCAAACCGCGCCCTTGCCACTGACGCGATCGATGGAGCCTCGGATCGCCGCGGCCGCGATGAACGCGACACCCAGGGGGAAGGCCAGCCCGTACATGGGGTGACCTCCGACGGAGCGGGCGTTGATTCGCGCGGTGATGAGCTGGCCAGCCCACCCCAGCGCTCCAAAGAACGCCAGGCCTCGCCGACCGGAGAGGACCCCGGCGACTACCGCCAAAGGGCCGACTACGGCGCTACCGGTAATCAACGACGATCCGACGATGGCACGCGGCACGTCGGCGGCTCCAAAGCTCGCGTTCTTACACCAGCCTCGCCACAGGTCCGCGGCACCGTCGTACATCCGCAGGTGAGCCAGGTCGACTCCGTCGACGAACTCCAGAGGGCGACCGTGGGCCTTCAGCCGCTCGGCCAAGGAGATGTCATCGACCATCCGGCCCCGAATGGCATCGTGGCCGCCGACCGCTTCGTAGTCGCTCCGAGGCATCAGCATGAAGCCGCCCGCGGCAACCGCCGTGGGGGTCGACGGTGATCTGACGACCGGCCCAGGGGCGACGAAGGTACTGATCATCGCGAACGCGGCCGGGAGCACGACAGCCTCCGCCGCGGTCCCGACATCGATACGAGGCACCAAAGTCACCCCGCGCCGCAGCGCGGTAGCCAAGGCGAGGCAGCGCGAGATGCAGTCGGCGCGTTGAACCACATCGGCGTCCGTGAACAGGAGCCAGTCCCCTGTGGCCTCCTGGAATCCCTGCCACGCCGCCCAGCTCTTTCCCACCCAGCCGTCGGGCAGATCGTCACCCGCGATGACCCGCCCGCGTGGACTGTCGCCTATGGCTGCGAGCGCGAGTCCGCGCGTGCGATCGGTCGATTGATCGTCCACGACGATGAGCTCCACGTCGGCGTCTTGTGCGATGAGCGATTCAACGGCTGACGCGATCGCGCGCTCTTCGTTTCGCGCGGGCATGATCACCGACACCTTGGGGCCGCGGGCAAGCGGCGGAACTCGATCGGCGCGGGTGGTGATGGAGCGCTCGTGGGCGGCGAGCCCCGCCGCACCGAGCCAGATCAGAGCACCGGCTCCGGCGGCGTTTCTCAAACTGTTACTCATCAGCTCCTTTCGGGGCGACGCCGCTGGGGGCAAAGCCTGGTGATGCGCCGGTGGTGATTCAAGGCGTACCGGTTCGGCCCTGTCGTACATGCGTACAAGAGCACGCCGCTGTCTTTGTGACTTGAGCCGATGTGATGGCGAGATCCGCAGACCTACGGTCGGGGCGACTCGTCGACCATTGGAGGCTCCA
>CAMYIK010000309.1 GCA_947258365.1 uncultured Thermoleophilia bacterium
GAAGCGGGCCGCCAGCAAGAGGCGCGCGTGGCCCTCGAGCGTCTCCTGACGCGAGACGCTCGCAACGCTCGCGCCCTCGAGAACCTCGCGGTCGTCGAGCTGCGATCGGAGCGTTGGTCCGACGCCGCCCGTTACGCCCAGCAGGCCGTGGACCTCGATCCCGGTCTCGGTCAGGCGTGGAACTACCTGGGCACCGCGCGCTACAACACCGGCGATCCGCGGGGCGCGATCACGGCCTGGGAGCGAGCGGTCTCGGTGGAGCCCGACAACTTCGACGCGCTCTACAACCTGGCCCTGGTCGCGGCCCAGATCGGCGACACCGGGCGGGCGCGGCGAGCGTTGGAACGCTTCATCACGGCAGCGCCGAGCGAGCGCTACGGTCCCGACATCGAGCGGGCGCGGTCGATGCTCGGGCAGCTGCCGGGTACGGGATAGCCGATCACGACAGCTCTCTGGCCGCACGGAGCAACCGATAGAGCTGCTCTTTGGTGGCCGCCCCGTAACTGACCGCCTCCAGCGGGTTCCTCGAGGCGGCGGTTTGCCGCACGGCCTTGACCGCCTCGCGCGGCTCGAGATCCCACTCTGCGGCCAGCCAGGCGGCGAGGATATGCCCGGTCCGGCCGACGCCGCCCTGGCAGTGCACCACGACCTTCTCGCCGCTTCTCCTCGACTCCCGCAGGAAGGGCAGTATTTCTTCTATCAGTAATTCTTGTGAACAGAGCTCGAAATCCCTTACAGGAGCCCAGCAGACGTCGTCATTCGAAAAGGCGGTGCGGTACTGCTCGAGGAGGCACGGGTAGGCCGCGACCTGCTCGGGAGACAAGAGACAGCAGACCCGAGCCACTCCCTGCTCCTTCATAAACCCTACCCATTCCTCGATTGCAGGGTCGTTTGTTGCCCCTTTAGAGTATCCCGGGCAGGAAGCGCCAAAGACGGTTGCCTCGCCGAGGCCTGCTGCCGAGAAGTTGTGTGTCCGCATCCCAATCACCGAACGCGTCCCGCCTTCATTGCGACCCATCGGATCAACGGCCAGAGCGGTCGCAGGAAGCGGTAGTGCCGTTTCCAATGCTGGCCGAACAGATAAAGGCGCCATTGGTCGGCGACGATCTCACCGTCCTTGCGGGCGGGACTCTGCGTCGCGTGAACGTGGTGCCCGATCTCGTGGTAGAGGCAGTCGGCAATCGCAACACAGCGGGGCGCCAGCTTGCGAGCAGCTTGTCCATCATCAGCGCGATGTGTGGCGACTCCGAGCCCGAGCCGGGCTGATAGTAGGCGGGGCAATCTCCGATTCGAACCCGCCGACCCGAGGCGTAACGGTAGACCCTCTTGCGGGAGCGGCTCGACAAGGCCATCGAGTGGGTAATCACGACAGACCCGAGCCCTTTCAGGTACTTCGCCGGTACCGAGGCAAGCAGGCGTCGAACCGTAACGGCCACCTCGAACGGCGGCTCGTAGCCTTGGAGCTGGACTACAATCTTCGGCACGGGTTGCGAATCCTGAGGATATCCCAGGAGGGCGAGCCGCCAGGTCGCTGGTGGTACCTCTGGCAGGTTTTCTATTCGCCACGCTGTTGGTCGTCGCCGACTCGGCGAACGACCTGGGTAGTCGCCCACGGGGAAGGCACGGACCGATTCCGACATCTGGGTGGTCTGGCCCGGTATGCAGCGCTTCTCGGACGATGGACCCAGCACCGAGTCCGTGCGAGGGCGAAGTAGCTCGCGGCGGCGGCCGGCTCGCGGATTCGGATCACCGCTCGTGCCCGAGTGGTCAGAGGGCGGGGCGAGCAGCAGCCTGCGGGCGGCCGACGCTCCTCGCTCCCGAAGGTAGGCACGGCAAGCCCACCTCTGTGGGTATTGAAGCGGAGTGAGAATTGCCGTAACGAGAGACAGACAGCCTCGGCGTGGGCCCGCCAGGCGAAGACTCTATCTCGCAGACCACGAATCCTCGCCTCCTTCGTAACGCTTCAGGCCCCAGCCTCCCAGCGCCACACAGGAGCCCAAGATCGCCGGGCCGCCGAGGGGCAACCAGGAATCCACCTTCGAGGAGACCACCATGACTAGACACTCCTTCCTTGGCGCCACCATTCTGGTTGGCCTGTTCATCCCCACTTGTCTCGCATCCTCGGCGTTCATCGGACAGAGCACGATTCCGGCCCCGAGCCCCCGGGATCGGGAGTTCGGACGAGCCCTGGTCCTCAGCAGGGATACGCTTGCCGTCTCGACCCTTCG
>CAMYIK010000310.1 GCA_947258365.1 uncultured Thermoleophilia bacterium
GAAGAGGCCAGCCACGGGGATGTCTCGTTCAGCGTCGGTCTTCAAGTCTTTGACGCGAACCGCCTCGAGGAAATCCGCGCCCTTGGCCTGCGTGACGACGTGCGACCAGAGGATCTCGATTTTCGGATTGTCGAAAGCGCGCTGCTGCATGATCTTCGAGGCGCGAAGCTCGTCCCGTCGGTGAACGAGGTACACCGTCGAGCCATACTTGGTGAGGAAGCTCGCCTCTTCGACCGCGGAGTCGCCGCCGCCGATCACCACCAGTGGCTGATTGCGAAACGCCGGCAACGCGCCGTCGCAAACCGCGCACGCGGAGATGCCTTTCTGCCAAAGCTCTCCGTCGTTCGCGCCCGGGATCTCGAGCCGCTTGGCCGTCGCACCGGTTGCGATGATGACCGAGTCGGCGCTGCCCTCTTGGGAGTCGGCCTTGAATCGGAAGGGCCGGCTCGACAAGTCGATCTCATTGACCGTTTCGGTGTAGATCGTCGTGCCAAAGCGCTCCGACTGGGCACGAAAGCGTTCCATCATCTCCGGGCCCATGATTCCCTCGGGGAAGCCCGGGTAATTCTCCACGTCGGTGGTTGTCATCAACTGGCCGCCCGCAGCGAAACCCTCGATCACCAAAGGCTCCAGGTTGGCGCGCGCGGCGTAGATCGCGGCGGTCAAACCCGCAGGTCCACCTCCGACCACGATGACGTTGCGTGGCTCATCTGCCATCAGTCTTCTCTCCCATCCATCTATACCCTGGGGGGTATGCTAGCATGGCCGTCTGACGCCGGCCCTACTCGTGCAGCTGGCGCTCCCACACGAGGTGGCGCCCCACCGCGGTCGGGCGCCGAACCGCCGCGTAGTAATGACGACTCTCCGTCTGCTCGGTCCGCTCGATCTGCCTTGCGTCGACAAACGTCGCGATGCCCCACGCGGCCAGAAGGCCCACGACCACGCCCTCCGCGGTGCCTCCACGGCCGAGGATCGCCACCAGGAACATGAGCATCGCCGTTGCCCCGCCGGCCATGACCGCGCCACTCGCAACGGTCCAGCGGCGCCACTCACCGGGCGTAGGCTCGATGCGCCGTGGCCCGGAGTTCGGTTCGGCCTCCGGTAGCCGGCTGCTCGGCGGCGCCACACCTAGGCGCACCAGCGGCGTACAGACCACGAGTGTTCCGAGCCCCACGCCGCCGAAGACCGCAAGCCACCCGCCACGAAGTCCGTCTCCGGTCGAGACTTCCAAGACCACGGCAAGGCACAACACCAACAGCGCGGCCGCGATCATCGATTGCGCCCACAGTCGTGTGAGCCGGGAGTAGCGCCACAAGCGCTCGTCGTTCACGACGCTGCAGCCTACCGCCGCAGGGAGTGGCGCTCGCGCGACGCCACCAACGGCTCGGCTCCGCGAAGCACCCCTACACTCGGTCGATCATGGCGCAAACCGATCTCCTCGGGCTCGAGCCCCTCCGTGAGCGCCTTCGCGAACATCCACGGTGGCGCTGGATGGCATTGCTCGTGGTCGCGACCGGAATGATGGTCTCGGTTGTCAACGTCAGCATTGTTAACGTCGCGCTTCCCCTCATGGCCGACGATCTGGACGTCGACGCCGCCGCGATCGGGTGGGTCGTCACCGGGTATCTGATCACCCAGGCGACGCTGCTTCCCATCGCCGGGCGTGCCGGCGACCTGTACGGACGCCGCCGGGTCTTCATCTTCGGTCTGGTGGTGCTGCTGGTGGGCTCGGTGCTCTGCGCGGTGGCGCCGAACGCCCTCTCGCTGGTCGCGTTCCGCGTCATGCAAGGCGTGGGCGCCGCGGTCATGCCGCCCATCGCCTTTGCGTCGGTCGGTGAGCTGTTCAGCCCGCGCGAGCGCGGCCGGGCCATGGGCACCCTGGTGAGTGTGATCAGCATCGGGCCCGTCGTCGCATTGGCGATCTCCGGGGTGCTGGTGTCGCTGGCCGGATGGCGCAGCCTGTTCTGGTTCACCCCCGTGTTCGTCCTCATCGCCCTCGTCGGCGCTCTTCTCGTGCTGCCGAGGTCGACGACACGGGCCGAGGGGCGGTTCGATGTCATCGGCGCGCTTCTGGCCGCGGGCGGGCTCTTCCCCGCGTTGCTCGCTCTGTCACGCGGCGCGATTTGGGGGTGGACGAGTTCTTCGACGCTCGGTCTGCTCGCGATCTCGGCAGTGCTCCTTGCGGTCTTCGTCTGTCATGAGTCGCGAAC
>CAMYIK010000311.1 GCA_947258365.1 uncultured Thermoleophilia bacterium
TGGTGGATTCTACGGCCCCGTAAGTTAGTGTTTTTCAGTGACTTGTAGAGATGGGCCTCGGGCTGAGCGGTGTTCCAAATCCCTCCCGTTAGGGTACCCACGCAGGTCGCTGCCATCCCGTTAGGGTGACCCAACGGGATTGCCTGGAACCCCCGACGCTCGCTGCCTTCCTGGGCAATGAGTCCCGAATCGGAGGCTTCCTCTACTTGGTCCTGGGACGAGTATCAACACCGACCGATCGGCTGGCCGGATCGCCTCAGATCGAAGACGGCTCAGCGGGGTCGCGTCAGGATGCGGGTGTTCGAGGTCGGTTGACCTCAGCAGTTACCGCCCGGGAGCTTGCCCGTTCCTCGATTGGCCTGTGAGTCCGCTGAGCGAGAGGGCCCGGCATGCCTCACCGCGCATGGGCTTGACACGGTCGGCCTGCGCGGATAGGTTCCGCTCGATTCGCAGCAGCCGGTGTCCCGCCTAGTCTCCTGATCCCTAGCTCAAAATTGGACCAACGCTCCGAGTCGTGCGGAATGGTCCGAGCTTGCGGAGAACAGATCCGCTACAGGTAACGGCCAGGTTGCATCAGTAGAAACGCCCAACAGGCAAGAGGAGTCAACATGAAGCTCTCCCCAGTTACGACAACCCTGACGAGCCTACTTCTCGTGGCGTCCATCCAGCCCGCCGCCACGCTGGCTCAGAATGTCGAGGACATCGAATGCCACGACGGTGACCTGCTGTCGGGCCGTTACGAGAACGTCCTCGTGAACGGCGGATCGTGCACGCTCGACGGAGCTACCGTGTTCGGTGCGGTGATGGTCTACGGCGGCTCGCTCACGACGACGGGCAGGGGCGCCGCGATCTACGGGGGAGTGCAGGTCAAAGATGGCGGCTCCGCGAGCTTGATGGCGGCAGACGTTGACGGTGCGGTGACCCTGGAGGAGGGCGGCAACCTGTACGTCGGCGCCGGGTCGAGGGTCCGTGGGATCTCGGCCAAGGACTCAGGCGATGTCACGATTGCGCCCTCCGCCTCTGCAGGGGAAGTGTTGCTCGCGAACTCGGGTGACGTCGCGGTCGGCGGTTCGGTCGCCGCCGTCTTGAGCACCGACTCGGGCGCCGTCACCCTGGCCGACGCCACGGTTTTTCCCGGCGGGGTGACACTGGTCTCGGGCGGCTCGCTGGAGATCTGTGGATCGTCCATCGGCGTGATCGACACGCTCCTCGACGGCAGCGGCAGCGTGACCGTGCTGGAGAGCGGCGACGTTCTGGCGGTTGCCGAGGGATCTTGCGGCCGCAGCGTGATCGACGGATCCGTCATCGTGCAGAAGGGGACGGGGGACGTGCGATTCGCGGGCGCAGCGCTGAACAGCGACCTGATCGTCATCGAGCAGGTCGGCGACGTGGAGGTGGATGGCAGCGGTTGCGACCCGGAGGATCTCTCCTGCGCCACCGTCAGCGACGTCAAGATCGCCAAGGTAAGCGGCGCGATCACCCTGCGCGGTGTGACGACCGATAGCGACACGACGATCGTCGAGAACGACGGCAACGTCGTCATCGCCTCGTCCGCGCTGGGCAGCGATGTCGCGATTCAGTACAACAAGATGGTGACGGTCGCCGGTAGCTCGTTCGCGTTGGAGGACGTTCGGATCTCCAACAACGAGGGACCGATCTTGATCGACCGCAACTGCGATATGCGGCCGACGGTGGTCGAGAACGGCAGCGTGATGATCACCAACAACAACCCGACGGATGCGACCGCCGCGGGCGCGACGTGCGTCTCTGGCTTCGGCTTCAGCGATGCGGACGTGAGCAAGAACACCGGCGGCGTGGTGATTGAGAACAACTCTGGTGAGGGCTTGTACTGCTCGGACAACGATCCGGCCCCGGTCGAAGGCGCGTCGGGCAACGCCGTCGCGTTCAGCGATGGTCAGTGCGCTGGGTTCTGAGCGTCCTGACGTCTTCGTCGGTTTGAGTCCTCGGGCTCTCAAGATGACGTTCCCGGAGTTGCAGGCGCGAGCTGCTGACGCCGGGTAGCACGTCTCGAAGCTCCGAGAACGTGGGTCGGCGAAGGCCGGAGCGATAGACCCAGTGGTTGCTCCGAGAGACGCGCCGCGGGGTAGATGTGGAGGACGTCGGCCAGGTGGGCGAGGAACTTTCTCTTGAAGTCCCTCAGTCGCCCGTAGTCGGCACCGAACTGGGTCTGCAGGGCCTCCCAGGGGA
>CAMYIK010000312.1 GCA_947258365.1 uncultured Thermoleophilia bacterium
GATGCCATCATGTCGGATATCCGCATGCCGGAGGTGAACGGGCTCGACCTGCTGAAGAGTATCTCCGAGGACTTCCCTGGCGTGCCGGTCATCATCATGACCGCGTACTCGGATCTCGACGACACCATCGCCGAGCTGTACTCCTCTCTACCAGAGGGATTCCTCGCGGTTCTCGGGCTCGAAGTCATCACGGACGCCGGATCGTTGATCCTTGGCGAAATCGTCAATCTCATGGGACCCCTCGTCCTGGCCGGCCTGGCCATCTCGATGGGGTCAGCCGCCGTCGCCGGCGAGGAACGGAAAGGCACGTTCGGGGTGTTGTTGGGCAACCCACGCAGCCGCCAGCAGGTCGTCTTCTCGAAGGCGGTCGCCATGGTCGTGCTGATCTCAGCGGCGACGGCGTTGGCCGGGGGCCTGTCGGTGGGGGTGGCCGAGGCCTTCGACACGAACACGTCTCAGTTCACCATGACCGCCGCCATGGTGCACGTTGCTTCGATTGCTCTGTTCTTCGGATTCCTGGCGCTGTTCATCGGTTCCTGGACAGGGAACACGGGCATCGCCTCTGGCGTCTCGGCGGGCTATCTGCTGCTCTCGTTTCTGGCTGCCGGACTGCTGCCTCTCATCGAGCGCTTCGCCGATGTTGCCAAGGCGTTTCCGTGGTACTACTTCAACTCGTCAGGTCCGCTGCAGAACGGATACGACTGGGGACATCTGGCTGTGCTTCTGGGGGCGTCGGCCGTGCTGTGGATCGGCGCCATCGTGGGAGTGGGCCGCCGGGACCTGAAGATCGGCAACCCGTCGGGGACGCTCCTGGATCGAGCCCGCCGATATCCGATCGTGGACAAGACCCTGGATCGGCTGGCCGGGACCGTCAACGTCACGAGCATCGCCGTGAAGTCGGCGACGGACCATCGCACCATGACCATCGTGGCCGGCGCCGCCATCCTGTACACCGCCCTGTTGGTGGGACCGATGTACAACGGGCTGGCGGACGTGTTGGTCACCTTGTCCAATGCCATTCCCGACGGGCTCAAAGCCATGATCGGCTTCGTCGACATGGGAACGCCGGAAGGCTTCTACACAGCGGAGGTCTTCTCCATCGTCGTGCCGGCTGCGCTCATTGCGGTGGGTGCTGCCCTCGGAGGAAGGGCGCTCGCCGGCGAGGAAGAGGACCACACCATGGATCTCTTGTTGGCCAATCCGATCCCCCGTTCCCGGGTGGTTGTGGAGAAGGCGATGTCGATCGCGATCGTGATGACGGCCCTCGGCTTCGCGACATTCGCAGGGGTGTGGCTCGGCAGCCTCATGGGCGGCCTCGACATGGCCATCAGCGGTATCGCCGCCGCCTCGCTCCTCGGCACGTTGCTCGGCTGGTTCTTCGGATTCCTGGCACTGGCCGTCAGCGCCGCCAGCGGGAGCCGCCGCACGACCACTCTCGTCGTGGCGGCCGCAGGCTTGTTGGGCTACTTCGCCAACGCCTTCCTCCCCGTCAACGAGCGTCTCGCCGGCTGGGCCCGGTTGTCCCCGTTCTACTACTACACCACCGGCGATCCTCTTGCGGCGGGCCTCGACTGGGCCAACGCCGGGATCCTGCTGGTTCTCAGCGTGGTGGCCGTCGGAGTGGCGATTCCGTTGTTCGAGCGCCGGGACGTTCACGGCTGAGCAGTCGCCGGTTCATCCGGGACCGCTCACCGGCCTCACCCCGCGCCGCTCTCGAGCCGACTACGAAGACGTTGCACGAATTCCAACGGGGGCCGGGCGAACAGCCCCGAGCCCAACTCCAAGGCCTCCTGGCGACACTCAGTCCGAAGTTCTCCCAGCGCCTCGAGAATCCTGACGCGCTGCTCTGGGTCCGGGATCAGCGAGGCGTCCCCGCTCACGATGTCGGTCAGTTCACTGAGATCGTGTTCCCGCCCCAAGAGGTCGCCCAGTAGGTCGAGATCTTCGATGCCGGCCGCGAAGACGGCATCTTCGGGCCCGACCAGCGCTTCCAGTTGATGCCGGAGGCTCTTGACGCGCTTGCGCCATTCGTGCAGATCGTGGCTCGTCCGCGTCAGGGTGGCGAGGTCACGAGCGGCGCGGCCTCGGGTGTATTCGCGCCCGGCGGCGGCAGCGAGAGCGCCTGCGTCGAGTTCTACCTCGGCGCCGACGTTGTCGACCGCACCCTCAGCCAAAAGGAGGTACTCCGGT
>CAMYIK010000313.1 GCA_947258365.1 uncultured Thermoleophilia bacterium
CTCTGGGCTACGATGGGTGTAACGGAGCGCTCGACCACGTCGAGCGCTTCGCTGACCTTGAGCCCAATGCGGCTCGCGGTCGCCGCGCAGACAAGTATGAGATCGGTCTTCGCCACAGCTTCCGATTGGCCCGTGACGCGGTAGGCGAGGTCGATAACCAGGATCGCGGTTCCCCTCAGATTGAGCGTGCCCAGCACCCATTGCGCTGTCAGTGGCAGGTCCATCAAGCGGGCGATCGGGACCGCCTCGATCACCACGGACAATGGGATCGCAAGCAAGCGTACACCGGCACGGCACAGGAGGACCTGATGCTTCGGTCGAACGTCGGCATCGGTGCCCGGTGTTTGGGGACGGGCCTCGCCCTGTACAAGCGGCAACGCCTGCTCCGGCTCCGCGGCGGGCGAAAGCGGCATTGGACCATCGCCCGCGCCGGAGATCTTCAAGTTGCGAGGCCCCCGAGCTCTTTCAACCGGAAATGGCCCACAATTCCGTTCAGAGCCCTTGCCTGCTCGGTGAGGTGACTCGTGCTAACGGCATTTCGCTCAGCCACGGCTTGGGTCTGGCCCGTGACGTCGTTGACATCAGTCAGTCCCTTGCTGATCTCTTCGATTCCGGTCGCTTGCTCCTCGCTCGCACGCACTATGCTGACGACTACCGCCGACATCTTTTCGACTGTTTCGACGATTTGTGACAGAGATTCATAGGTGTCCTCGGCGCGCGCCCTGCTTGCCTCCACGCCACGCGTCGATTCGGAAATCAGCTTCGACGTGCCCTGCGCGGCCTGTGCGCAACGCTGCGCTAGCCGCCGCACCTCCTTGGCAACCACCGCGAAGCCCGCTCCGGCTTCTCCCGCACGCGCCGATTCGATGGTGGCATTCAAGGCCAGCAGATTGGTCTGAAATGCGATCTCGTCGATTACGGTGACGAATCGGGCGATCTCACCCGAGGTCTGATTGGTGCTCGTGATCGCGCCATCGAGCTTTTCCATGGCGATGACCGCAGCATTTGCCGCGTCCCGAGCCGTTCGGGAAGCGGCATCGGCGATTCTGGCTTGGTCTGCGCTGCTGCGGGTTTGCTGTGACAGCTGTGCGACCGAGCTCGCGATCTGACTGACGGTCGCGGCCTGCGCGGCCGCACCTTGCGCGAGCTGCCCACTGCCGACCGAAAGCTGTCGCGCCTCAGTATCGAGCGAGGCCGCGGTCTCGGCGACCCGTCGCACGTCGACATTGAGGCTTTCCAGCATCCCGCTGAGTGATCGGCCTAGGGAATCGAGGTCGGAGGCCGACTCGAATCGCCCGGAAAGATCTCCCGCCGCGATACGCTCCGCCATTTGTGCCTTGGCACGTAGCGACACGGCCATGTCTCGTACCGCGTCGAGCACTCGGCCGGCATCGTCCGTACTGGTCGCGGTGACTGGAACGTCGACGTCGCCCATGGCCACGCGCCGCACCAGGGTCGCGATATTCCCGAGCCGGCGGTGCAGAACGAGATATCCGATTAGCTGAGGAGCCAGAACCAGGCCGAATACCGCCGTCATCACCCCGACAGTCCACATCCTGAGCGCGGGCAGCTGCGCCTGCAGCTCTGTGACGTTCTCCTCCACCGCATAGGTCGCGCCACGGGCGCGTTTCGATGCCGCGACCACGGTGTTCTTCACCTCTGGTGCGGTAGCGAGGACGTATCGCTCGATGTCGTCGACCGCCCTTTGGAACACGGCCAACACGGTCCGAGCCTTCTTCCCGAGGTCGTCGAACGCGCTGGGGCTGCTTACGAGAAGCATCTCCGTCCCGATGTCGGTTGCGGCCGCGCCACTGCGCACAACCGCGTCGAGAAGCTCTCGCGGATACTGCTTCGGCCACGCCTTCTCCAGCACCATCAGCTCGACGGCCAGACCATCCATCGCCGTTTGCAGCATTGGCGTCTCGACGGCCTCGTCCCCCAGGATGAAGGCGACGAGAGAATGCTTGAGCTCTCCTGCGAGCCGGGTCAGATGGATCATTCTAGCGAGCACCGGAATCTCCACGTCGACCACATCGGTCCCGGCCGCAGCCAGTGCCTCGACCTGCCGAGTGGCGGACGTGACCTGAACGAGATTCTCGTGATTCCAGGCCACTGCGCGGTCCAGCTGATGCAGAAGCATCACGGTCCCGGCGAGCAGGACGGCCGTCACGACC
>CAMYIK010000314.1 GCA_947258365.1 uncultured Thermoleophilia bacterium
CGAATCGTGGGGCGCACGCTACCGTACTCAGCGCTCCAGCGCTTCGAGCGCAACGTCGCGCGGCTGTTTGCCACTACCGAGCAAAGCGAGCGCAAGCTCATCGAGGACCATGTACGCGGTTTGCTCGAAACGTGGCGCCACGACGAAACTATGCGCGCTCGCTTTCCCGAGCCAGCCGACGCGATCACGGAGACGCTCGTGTGCCTATGCGGCGACTCTGTTCCGGCGGGTGTCGAGCACCTACGCCTGCGCCGGCCCGGGGCGCGCATGCGGCTCGCGACCGTCGCTCCCGAAGATCGCCAGCACTTTCTGCTCGCGAGCTTCGCCCGGTGGGAGATCGAGTCCAAGGGCACATGAGCACGCGAGCACCGCGCGTTCGCTACCGCTTTGCCGAGTTCACCGTCTCGCCATCGACGCGGCTGCTCCTCAAAGGCGACGTCGAGATCCCGCTCATCCCCCGCTATTTCGACCTGCTCATCCTTCTCATCGAGCGGCGAAGCGAGGCGGTCTCCCGCGATGAGATCTTCGAAAGCGTCTGGAACGACGTGATCGTCTCCGACGGCGCGCTGACCCAAGCGATCCGCATCCTACGCAGGAGTCTCGGCGATCGCGCCAAAGAGCCACGATTCATCCGCACCGTATCGCGCCATGGCTATCGCTTCGTTTATGACGGAGTCGTCGAAGAGCGGGGGTCCGAGAACGACGACGAGCTCGTGGCCGCGGTCCGGCAGTGGGTCGACCGGGAGGTGGTCCCCCAGGCGGGCGAGCTCGAGCAGGCCGACGAGTTCCCCCAGGCGATGTTCGACCAGATGTGCGAGTTCGGCCTGTTCGGCTCGACCATCGACCCCGCGTACGGCGGGCTGGGGCTCGACGCCGCC
Source organism: uncultured Thermoleophilia bacterium (assembly GCA_947258365.1). Classification (GTDB taxonomy): domain Bacteria; phylum Actinomycetota; class Thermoleophilia; order Miltoncostaeales; family Miltoncostaeaceae; genus CAMYIK01. Next base: position 879 of record CAMYIK010000314.1, read on the forward strand.
ACCTACGCCCGCATCGTGGAGGAGCTGGCCCGGGGGTGGATGTCGCTGGCCGGCATCCTCAACACCCACAAGATCGGCGCCACCATGATCGGGCGGTTCGGCACCGAGGAGCAACGATCGCGGTTCCTGCCGCGCATGGTCGACGGGTCGTTCCGGGCCGCGTTCAGCCTGTCCGAGCCCGACTCGGGCAGCGATGCGGCAGCACTGCGGTGCAAGGCGGTCCGTGACGGCGACGAGTACGTCGTCAACGGCACCAAGATGTGGGTCACCAACGGGGTTCGGGCCGCGCTCGTGATGTTGCTGGCCCGCACCGAGGACGGCCGCGTCACCGCGTTCTGCGTCGAGAAGCCACCAGGTGAGACCAGCTTCGAGGGCATCAGCGTGTCGCGCTCGATTCCCAAGCTCGGCTACAAGGGCATCGAGACCGTCGAGATGGCCTACGCCGATCACCGCGTGCCGGCCGCCGACGTACTCGGTGGCGACGAGGGCGTCGGTCACGGACTCCGGTACGCCCTGTCGGCCCTCGAACTTGGCCGCATCAACATCGCCGCCCGGGCCGTCGGCGTCGGGCAGGCGGCTTTCGATCGGGCCATGCAGTACGCCCAGGAGCGCGAGACCTTCGGCAAGCCGATCTTCGAGCACCAGGCCATCCAGTTCAAGCTGGCCGAGATGGCCACCAAGCTCCAGGCAGCCCGTCTGCTGACCTACGACGCGGCCGCCAAGTTCGATGCCGGCGAGCGCATCGACATGGAGGCGGGAATGGCGAAGCTGTTCGCGTCCGAGGCCGCGTTCGAGATCGCCACCGACGCGCTCCGCATCCACGGCGGCAACGGCTACACCCAGGAGTACGACGTCGAGCGCTACTTCCGCGACACGCCGTTGATGATCATCGGCGAGGGCACCAGCGAGATCCAGAAGATGGTGATCGCCCGCCAACTCCGCGACCGTCACGCCGGCGGGTGAGGCTCACCGACGCGCACTTCCGCGCGCTGTTCGAGCCGCGGGGTGTGGTGGTCGCCGGTGTGGCCAGCCACCCGGGGAAGTTCGGGTTCGTGGCCCTCCACAACCTGCGGGCGTGCGGGTACGAAGGATCGCTCGCCGCCACCAACCTCAACGGCGAGGAGGTGCTCGGCATCCAGACCGTGACCGACGTCGACGATCTACCCGACGATGCGATCGACCTGGTCTTCGTCTGCACGCCCGCGAGCACGAACCCCGACATCCTCAGGGCGTGCGCTGCCAAGGGCATTCGAGCGGCGTTCCTCACCTCCGCCGGATACGGCGAG
>CAMYIK010000315.1 GCA_947258365.1 uncultured Thermoleophilia bacterium
AAGTGATCGCGTCGCTTGACGTGGGCGAGCTCATGGGCAAGCACCCACCGCAGTTGGTCGCTGCCGACCTCGTCGGGAAGTGTCTCCGGGAGGACGACCCGAACTCGCCCACCGGCCCACCAGGTCATGGGCGAGAGCCTGGCTGTGCTGATGTGGATGATCGGCGGGGAGCGGAGCTCGAGCTGATCTGCCACCTCGTGTGCCAGCCGCTGCAACCAAGCCGGAGCCTCGCTTGAGGTCCGTCGCAGCAGGCGGTCGAAGCGATAGATGCGCAGCAGCGAGACTGCCAGCACCACCGTGCTGCCCAGCGCCCAGGCGATCAGCAGGGCGGTGGCGCCTCGCTCCACGAACCAGGTCACGCTCAGGCCGGGGTCCGCGGTCGCTGGCAAGGCGAACGCTGGCCCGGTCTAAGCGCCACTCGATGCTGGGATGCGCGCGAGCGGCAGCAAGAACAGCGGCGGCGTCACCATCTTCACGAGGACCAGCACCCACAGCACGTGGGCCAGGACCGGGTATCGTCCGCGCCGATGCACGGCGTAGGCGACGCCGGCAAGGAGGGCTGAGAGCAGCAGATTGCTGACGGCGGCCTGGAAGAGGAAGGCGGTCACGCCCGCTCCTCGTGCGTCTCGTTCTCGTTCTCGCTCTCCTCGTCCAGGATGTGGCGCAATCGCTCGATCTCGTCGCGGGAGATGCGCTTGTTCTCGACCAGGTGCGTCACCAGCGGGGCCAGCGAGCCGTCGGTCAGTCGTGCGGCCAGCGATTCGAGCTGACTGCTGGCGTACTCCTCGCGGCTGATCGTGGCCGAGAAGAGGTGCACCGAGAGGTGGCGGTCGCGCTGGACGTAGCCCTTGTCCTCCAGGCGCTGGAGCAGGCGCTGGACGGTCCCGTGCTGCGCCTTCTTGGAGCTCATGTACAGCGACTCGCGGATGTCACGCGCAGTCAGGAGATGCTCGTCCCAGAGCCGCTCCATGATGGCGAGTTCAGCGTTGGCAAGTGGCGGTCGTGTCGTCATCGTTCCGGCACCACTATACGACATGAAGTCGTGGTTGTACGACAGTTTGTCGTATGCTAGGGTTTGCGGGCACCGAGCGACCCAGAGGCTCACGCCGTGTATCGGGCGGGAGCTCATGAAGCAGGAGGAAGGACCATGCCCCCATATCGACACCTCAGTGCGGCGGCTGCGATCGCCACAGGGTCCCTGGTGGCCCTCTCATCGGTTGCGGCAGCGCATCCCGGCCATGGATTCGACAACATCTGGGTCGACACAAAGGGTGTTGATTCCTTCGAGGCCGCCCCTGGCGATCGCGATCTGCTCCTCGGCCTCGGTGGACCCGACGTCATCCTCGCTGGCGACCGGCACGACCACGTATTCGGTGGAGGCGGGGCCGATTCCATCCGTGGCGGCGAAGGCGGCGATGTGATCTCGGGCGGTCCCGGCGGCGACAAGATCGACGGTGGCGAAGGCCGCGACAGGATCCGTGGCGGCCCCGGCGACGACACCCTGTTCGGTGGTGCAGGCCCGAACCGCATCGCGGGTGGCCATGGGGAGGACACCATCACCGGTGGCGACGACCGCGACAGGATCGGCGGCGGGCCCGGCGACGACATCATCACCGGTGGCGCGGGGCTGAACCGCATCGCGGGTGGCCGTGGGGAGGACACCATCACCGGTGGCGACGACCGCGACCGCATCCTCGGTGGCCCTGGTGACGACGGCATCGACGCTGGCGGAGGTCACGACTCCGTCTCCGGCGGCGTCGGCCGCGATAGCATCGTCGGTGGCGATGGCCGCGACCGCATCAACGGTGGACCCGGCAACGACCGCCTGGGCGGTGCCGAAGGGCGCGACATCATCGCCGGTGGTCCCGGCGATGACACCATCTCGGGTGGTCCCGGTATCGACCTGATCCTCGCCGGCCGTGGCAATGACACGGTCCTGGCCGCCGATGGGCAGAGCGACTGGGTCAGCTGCGGACCAGGCAAGGACAAGTACACCGCGGACCCCCAGGACCGCGTGGGTAGGGACTGCGAGCTCCAGATCAGTCTCGACGTCGCCCCCTAGCTCGGACTACCAACGTCCCTGGGAAAGCGCCGGCCGCGCCGCCGGCGCTTTCCCATGTCCGTCAGCCAGCGGGCTGCGATCGCGCTCGCCGGACTC
>CAMYIK010000316.1 GCA_947258365.1 uncultured Thermoleophilia bacterium
GCGATAGCCGACGCCGCGAACGGTCCGAATGTATGTCGGCGCCGATGGGTCGCTCTCCAGCTTTTGCCGAATGCGCCGCACGTGCACCTTGATGCGGCCGGTATCCAGCGCAGGCTCGAAGCCCCAGACGGCCTCCAGCAGCTGCCCGGTGGAGAAGACCCTCCGCCGGTGAGATGCCATGTGCCAGAGAAGATCGAACTCGCGAGCGGTCAGCGCGAGATCCGTTCCACCACGACGCGCTACTCGGGCGGCCCGGTCAAGTTCCAGCTCGCCGAAGGTCAGTGCCTGCGGTTCCTCGTGCGTAGGCCGAAGACCGGCGGCCCAGAGGGCGTCGGCGATGCCCTGTCCATCGATGTCCGACGGGCTGTTGGTGAGCCGTAGGCCCCCTTGAGGATCAACTCGAAGGGCAACGAGATCCACTCGCCGACCGAGCGCCTCCGAGGCTCGCTCCGCGGACTCTCGAGACGCACCCTCGATCAGCACCATGGTCTGCGGCAGCTGTTCAAACGACTCTCGTAGTGGCGTGGCTGGTCTCAACGGGGGCCTCCCTCACGTGATGAATCCACGGACGCGGCGTGTCGGCGCTCTACGCTCAGCAGCTCGATCCCACGCTCGTTCACGCGGTTCAGAACCCCGTGGAGCTGAGATTGGTCGAGCTTGCCGCTCAAGACCGTCCGGCCGTCGGTGCATGCCATCTCGAGCCCGTCGAAGCAGCGCGCGAATCGCTGGCCGAGCGTGCCTTTCAGCTCGATGACGTAGTTGGGTGCCGACATGTGCGCGTCCTCCTCCATTGGCAAAGGAGACTCGCCGCGACCCGGGTGAGGCCGCTTCGCCCACGCCCAGGTTTCACCCGGGTGAATTCGGCTTCAGATCAGGCCGAGTTCGCGCGCCGCCTCGACGGCCTGCGGCCTGGAGGTGACATCGAGCTTGCGATAGATGCCGCGGGTGTGGGTTTTCACCGTGTTGATCGAGACGTAGAGCATGTCGGCCATCTCGCGTTGATTGAGCTCAGAGTCGAGGAGGCGCAACACAGCCCGCTCTCGCTCGGTCAACTCCCCCCGCAGACGAGCGGGGCGCGGGGCGCTCGGCTGAGCGTGGGCCGAGATGTCGCGTCGGGCTCGTGTCACCTGCGAGGCGACGATGCCAGGGTCCTCACACCGGTCGATGATGGCCCGCGCCTCCTCTATGGACGCCTCAGCCCGTTCGTGGTCGCCTTCGAAGGCGGCTTCTTCCGCCAAGGCCAGTAACGCGTCGGCAATCTGGAGGAGGCCGAGACCTCGACGAGCCAGTGACAGGCCGCGCTCGAGCTGCTCTCGGGCCGGCTTGCCTTCCGCGCGCCGGAGGCGCCCCTCGGCGACATGCGCCAGAGCGAGCTGCGGATACTCACCAAGATCATGCGCGTCGGAAATCGAGTGAGCGGAACGGATGGCTCGCCACGCGCCGGCCCGGTCGCCGGCATCGACGTGAAGCATCGCGAGCTGGCCTAGAGCCATGAGCTGGGCAGCGAAGAGGCCTCGGGCCGCCAATGAGCGATCCGCATCCTCCAGGAGCGCGAGTGCACGGGGGGCCCTGCCCAGGCGCGACAGGACCAGCCCCAGCCCGAGAGAGGCCCACCCACGGCCGAGTTCGTCGCCATCATCTTCCATCTCGTACGCCTTGGTGCCCGCGTCGTGCGCGGCGGCCACGCGTCCGGCGAACAGGTGGGCCAGGGTCCGAAGACCCATTGCCTCGGAGGCAAGTGAGGAGGAGCCCATCGGCAGAGGGCCTTCGCTCTGTCCCTGTTCGGCCAGCGCCAGCCAGCCCTCGACGTCGTCGAGTCGGCCCAGAGCGCGGGCGACCCAGGCGGCGGCGAACGACGCCCCCGGATTTCGGGCGATGGCCTCATCGGGGACCTGGCCGAGCCAGGCATCGACCGTGCCAAGTCGCCCCTCGTTGGCAAATGAGAGCCAGTGCTTTGCCAGCAGAGCGATGGCGCCATCAACGTCTCCCGCCAGCATCCCGTGCTCGATGGCGCGCGTGATCTCGCCGTGTGCCGCGTGCCAATCCATGGCCCGTTGATGTAGCGGCTCGACGCGCTCCGGCTCGCGGTAGGCCAACTCGTGCCGCAACAGCTCTGAGAAGAGTCGGTGGTAGCGGTACCAGTGCCCCCTTGC
>CAMYIK010000317.1 GCA_947258365.1 uncultured Thermoleophilia bacterium
CGCTGTGCTGGTAGGACTCCGCGATACGAGACAACAGCAGGACCTCGTAGTCCATGGACAACCCGAACAACACCGCGAACAGCACGATCGGGACGCCAGCCACCGTGTAGCCGGGGGCCTCGAATCCCAGCAGGCCCTCCAGGTTCCCGAGCTGGAAGACCCACACCAGCGCCCCGAACGAGGCCACGATCGAGAGCAGCGTCATGAGCACGGCCTTCACGGGGAGGACCACCGAGCCGAAGAGCAGGAACAAGGCCACGAGCATCCCGCCGATGACCGTGACGATGACGAAGGGCAGGCGCTGCTCCATCGAGGCGAGGAAGTCCACCCCAGCCGCGTGAGCGCCCCCGAGAGCCGTATCGATACCGCCGCCCGCCTCAAGGGCTCGCACCGTTGCCACCAGGCCAGCCGCCTCCGGTGCGCTGGTCAGGTACGACGAGATGGCATCGATCCGCACGGTGGCGTCGTGGACGTACCGATCCAGGAGCGGCTGCAGCAGTGCGGACAGCGCCGGCTCCTGGTAGGCCTGTATCACCTGGTCCAGCGCGAGCGGCTCACCGGTCAGTGGGTTGGGCAGGCCGGCGAAGAAGCTGTCCACACGCTCTACGCCGTCGAGATCGCGCAGCTCCTGGGCGTAGCGCGCGAGCGACCTGATGTTCTGCTCGCTCGTGGGCTCGCCGTCCAGGGTCGCCAGGACGATCAGCGGCGTCGTCTCTCCCGGTGAGAAGCGCTCCTGGAGCATCACGAAGGCGTCGCGGCTTTCCATGCCGGCCGGGTACACCGCGGCGTCAGGTACCGCCTGGCGAGCAGCCAGGAAGGGCAGGCCCAGGATGAGCAGCAGCGCGAGCGTTGGAACCAGCACCCCGATGGGGTGAGCCATCACCCAGCGGGCCAGCCTGGCCCAGCCTGGCGACGGTCGCCCCGATGCGGCGCCACCGGGTACGCGACCACGAAACCCCAGCCGCCGGTACAGACCCGCGACGCTCAAGGCGTTCACTCGGGGTCCCAACATGCCCAGCACCGCGGGCAGCACGGTCACGGCGTACACCGCCGAGACGATGACGACGATGACGCCACCCGCGCCCATCGAGGTCAGCGCCGCTGCTTCGAACAACAGCAAGCCCGACAGGCCGATAGCTACGGCGACTGCCGAGAACGTCACCGCCTTGCCGGCCGTCGCCACCGAGGTCTCGACGGCCTCTGCGGTCGAGTGCCCCAGGCCCAGCTCCTCGCGGAACCGGCTGACGATGAAGAGCGAGTAGTCGATGGCCAGCGCCAGCCCGAGCATGCTGGCGACGTTGAGGACGAACACGCTCGTCTCGGTCTGTCGCGCCAGGATGGCGATGAGTCCGAGCGTCGTAGGGATGGCCAGACCGGCCACCAGCAGGGGCATGCCGGCAGCCACCAGCGAGGCGAATACGGCGATGAGGATCAGCAGGGCCAGCGGCAGCGAGATGGCTTCTGCCCGCACCAGGTCGCGCTCCGAAGTCTGGCCGGCGTCGAAGGTGATGGGCGCCGCGCCGGTGACCGCGGTGTCGATGCCCTCGATAGGCCCGATGAGCGAGCGCAGGCGCTCGACATCGTCGGTGACCTCGGCGTTCGTCACCCCCAGGTCGACGATCACCAAGGCGCTGCTGCCGTCGATGGAGATGAACCGGTCGTCCGCCAGCTCGTCATATCCGGTCGATCCCACCACGAGCGGGTCCTGCAACAAGGGGACGAGACTGGCCCGTACCTGTGACTGGAAGGCTTCGCTGCGGGCGTCCGCGGTTACGCCGCCCTCGTAGACCACGAAGAGTTGCCCGCTGCCCGAGCCGAAGCCGTCCGTCAGTCGCTGCGATACCAGCGCCGATTCGGAGTCGCGATCGAACCAGCCTCCGGCGCTCAGAGAGCTCGTGACGCCGAGAGCCAGGGCTCCAAGGAGCAGCGTGACGCCGAGGGCGACGATGACGACGACGTGCCTGAAGCGGTAGACCGCGCGACCCAGTGCAGCGAACACGGTCGTAGCCCTAGCCTTCGTGGTCGCGTTGGCGGGGGCCGAGCGCGAGACTCAATAGACCCAGGGGATGAGCCGGCGCGTGCGGTCCATGTAGGCAGCATAGCCCCCGTAATGGTCCAGCAGCCAGGCCTCCTCGCGTCGCGCCTTGAG
>CAMYIK010000318.1 GCA_947258365.1 uncultured Thermoleophilia bacterium
GAGCCGCGACCATGGAGACCCTGATCAAGAAGGTCCCAATAGCGACCGCCAGCACCTGGGCGAGTGCCGTCACCGAGGCACCGCCATTCCTGCGGCGACGCCGACGATCGCGCCAATGGGAAGCCCGAGTGAGAACGGGAGTGGAGCGGCAACGACTACGACCAGGGCGGCGATCATCGCGGCCGTGAGGTCAGGGCGACTCTTGAGCGATGGGATCAACAGCGCAAGGAAGGTCAGCGGGATCGCAAAGCCCAGCTCGAGCCCGTCGGGAATTCCCGCACCGGAGATGATCCCGACCCATGTGCCGAGCACCCACGAACCGATGAAGAGGCTACTCGCGCCAACGACCCACCAACGTCGGGCTCGGGGGTCGTCGACCGCTTCGAAATAGGCCAGGGACGTGACCGTCGTCTGATCGGTGATCAGATGAGCCAGGCCGAAACGCCACGCTCGAGAGAAGGCTCCGTATGCCGGCGCGAGGGCTGCCGAATAGAGGACCATCCGCAGGTTGATGATCAGCGCCGTTCCGATCGCGATCGCGAACGGCGCGTCGCGATCGATCAAATCGACAAGCGCGATCTGGGCTGCGCCGGCGATGATGAATATCGAGGCGAGGCCGCCGACCCAGTTGGGCACGTCCGTTTGAGCCACCAGAACGCCGTACACGAGACCAAAGGGAAAGACGGCTATCGCGAGAGGGGCAATGGTCCGCGCACCCGTAAGCGCGGCAGCTTTCGCGGTGGGCGCTGCGCTTTCCGGGGCGGGCATCGCGGGAGTCTTTCAGGACCGACGCGCATGACCATCCGCTTCGCGTCAGGGATGGCCGCGAGATGAGGTAGCTAAGGCCACCCCACGATGCTCTGATGTTCTCGACATTCCGCCACCCAAGGAGCACAGATGGACCTCGGGGCCTTCTCGATCAGCTTGACCGTCGCCGACCTGGACGCATCTCGAGAGTTCTACGAGAAGCTCGGCTTCGAGGTCGTCGGCGGAGCGGCTGACCAGAACTATCTGATCCTCGCCAGCGGCACGACGCTCATCGGGCTCTTCCATCGGATGTTCGACAAGAACATCCTGACCTTCAATCCCGGTCTGAACAACGAGATGGTCGAGGTGGAGCCGTTCACCGACGTGCGCGAGATCCAGGCCAAACTCGAGGCTGCGGGTATCGAAATCGAAAGCAAGGTTGACCCGGAGTCAGCCGAGGGTGCCGCGCACATCACCCTGATAGATCCAGATGGCAATCCCATCCTGATCGATCAGTTCCGATAGTCAGCCGAGTCTCTCCTCGAGCCTGCGCAGGGTCTCCTTCAGGTTGTCCGCCCGGGTCGCCGCCCGAGCGTCGTCGAGCGAGAGCCATTTCAGCGGGGCATTCTCAGACTCAGGCGTGACGGAGGCGGGAGAGTCGGTGGTGAGCAGGTAGCGGATGTCGACGTGTTCGTGCGCTGGCTCCGCTCCTTTTGGGACGACCGGAACCACGACAACGTGAAGCGGGGATGTATCGGCCGACCACTCGGACAGATCGTCCAGACCGGTCTCCTCGTGGGCCTCGCGCAGGGCCACGCCGATGGGGTCGGTCTCGCCAGGGTCCCCGTGGCCTCCAACCTGGAGCCAGGCCTGTTGGCGGTCGTGCCACCGAAGCAGTACTCGACGCGACTCGGGATCCACGACGAGCGCGGATGACGTCACGTGGATCGGCGTCGCGTGATTCCAGGGATCGCCTCCGGCGACCACGCCTCTGAGGCGATCCAGATCGGCCGCATCCTGAGCTGAGCGCACGCGGTAGCTGTTCAGAAGCGGACCGAATGCGGCGAGGTAGATGTGCTTTTCGAACCAACGGTGCGCGTAGGGCTCGTCGTTGAAGGGACCCACCTCGTCGTAGCCGCACGAGCGGTAGAGCGCGATGGCCTCGGTCAGAGGCCTTCGGTTTCGTAGCCCCATCCTGGCCGTCGTGAAGCCACCGCTCTGAGCCCGCTTCGCATGCGCGATCCTGCCTGACGAGCACGATCTCACTCCGAGTACCGAGGTGGTTTGAGACTGCCTCATGTGCTTTGAGATCGTGCCGCAGGGGTCACAGCGGGGTCACAGCCCTCAGTCAGTCGCAGAGGCCCTGTCGAGCCCTAGGGTGCGCGCTCCGTCCTCCT
>CAMYIK010000319.1 GCA_947258365.1 uncultured Thermoleophilia bacterium
GCCGCAGACGATCACCGACTCCCGAGTGGAAGACTTATTGTGTGTATGACGCAAACTCACAGCCGCATTATAGTCAAACGAACAATAAGTGCGCTTTGACACGAACTGCGGCGGTGTTCCCGCCTGTCAGAATACCCCCATGGGTCTTCGCTCTTCTCCTCGAATTGCCGCGATTCCGCGCTACGAAGCCGGTCTGACGACGGCGGATGTCCTTGCGGCCTACGGGCTCGATGCGGCGGTGAAGCTGGCATCCAACGAAAGTCCCTTCCCTCCACTTCCGGAGGTGGAGGAGGTGGTGAGCTCAGGCATTGGCGCGCTCAACCGCTACCCGGACCCGCCGGCGAGGCTTTTGAGAGCGGCGTTGGCAGACCGGCATGGGGTTGAACCCGGGCAGGTCGTTATCGGCAATGGCTCGTGTGAGCTCATTCTGCTGGCGGGCCAGGCGCTGCTCGACCCGGGAACCACCGTCATCCACGCTGATCCGTCGTTCTCCCTCTATCCGCACTTGGCCAGCGCTTCCGGGGCGGAGGGCATCGCCGTCCCGTTGGCCCCCGACGGGAGTCACGATCTCGACACGATGGCCGCGATGATCGATGAGCGCACGCGCCTTGTCGTGATCTGCAACCCCAACAATCCGACCGGCGTGTTTGTCCCTCCCGAGGCGATTGAGTCATTCCTTCAGGCGATCCCTGGGGACATCGCGGTCTTGGTGGATGAGGCGTACTTCGACTTCGTCGCCCGCCCTGACGCCGGACGGGTGATGTCACTGGCACGCACGACGCCCAACCTGCTGGTGACGCGAACCTTCAGCAAAGCGCATGGCCTTTGCGGGCTGCGCTTGGGGTATGGCGTTGGAGGACACGAATGGGTCGCCGCGCTCGATCAGGTGCGCCAGCCGTTCAACACCAATGCGCTCGCACAGGCCGCCGCGCTGGAGAGCCTTCAGCATCCTGAGGCGTTCATTCAGCGCACCGAGGCGATCGTCGCCGAGCGACGGCGCGTGGTCGCGGCGCTTGAGGAAATGGGGATCTCCTCGCCCCCAAGCGAAGCGAACTTCGTCCTCATCGACGCCCAGTCGGGCTGGCACGAGCAACTGCTGCGCGCAGGGGTGATCGTGCGCGATGGGCGGGCTCTCGGTGCGCCGGGAACACTGCGCGTGTCGATCGGGCTGCCAGCCGAGAACGACGCCTTCTTGGCGGCGCTGTCGACGTTGGTCTCCGGTCAGTTGCGCACGTAGCGATCCTCGGCCAGTATGCGAGCTTGTGCGCGCGTCGCCTCTCGCGCCCCAGCGTGCGCGCGAGCAACAGGATCCAGGCACCCATCAGCGAAAGGTTCGGCGCAGAGCTCTCATGATGATCGTGATGAAAGGTGACGCGACCGAGGATCAAATCGCGCACATCATCGCCCGGGTAGAGAAAGCGGGCGCAAAGGCTCATCCGTCGCGAGGCGAGCGGCACACGGTAGTTGGCGCGATCTGCGACGACCCCAAGGTGATCGCCGGGCTGGATCTGCGCGGTGAGCCGGGGGTCGAGAAACTCGTACCGATCTCCAAGAAGTACAAGCTGGTCTCTCGTGAGCTTCACTCAGAGGATCACGTCGTGCGCGTTGGTGACGCTGAGATCGGCGGCGGAAGCTTCGGGCTGATCGCCGGCCCGTGCACGGTGGAGACCCGCGAGCAGACGCTCGCGGCGGCCATGGCCTGCAAGGCGGCCGGCGCAGCGGCGCTGCGCGGTGGCGCGTTCAAACCCCGGACATCCCCGTACACCTTCCAGGGGCTGGGTGAGCCGGCGCTGGAGATCCTCGTCGAGGCGCGCGCGGAAAGCGGCCTGCCGATCGTCACCGAGCTGATGGACGTGCGCCAGCTTGACGCGGTGGTCGAGGTGGCGGACATGATCCAGCTCGGCACACGCAACATGCAGAACTTCGATCTCCTGCGAGAGGTCGGGCGACTCGACACGCCGATCCTGCTGAAGCGGGGGATGGCGTCCACGGTCGAGGAGTGGCTGCTCGCCGCCGAGTACATCGTGAGCGAGGGCAACGACCAGGTCGTGCTCTGTGAACGGGGGATCCGGACGTTCGAGACTGCGACTCGTGGCACTCTCGACATTTCCGCGATTCCGGTCGCCAAGGCGAAGTCG
>CAMYIK010000320.1 GCA_947258365.1 uncultured Thermoleophilia bacterium
CGTTCATCATCGGCGTCATGGCCTGGACGATCTTCATCCTGCAAGACAGCGTATTGGTCGGAATTCGTGAGGCGAGTTGGGTGCCGGTGGAGAACCTGATCTTCGCCGTCGGAAAGATCGTCGCCCTGGTGGCGTTCGCCTCGGCGTTCCCCACCCTCGGCGTATTTCTCGCGTGGATCGTCTTGCTGCCGATCCTGATCCTTGCGGTCAACGCCCTAATACTCCTGCGCCTCCTGCCGCGACACATCGGTCGGACCCTCCGCGCTGCGCGTCCCCCCCGGCGAAGGCACGTCGCCTCCTACATCGGCCTCGACTACGTGGCTTTCCTCTTCTGGAGCGGAACGGTGGGGATACTCCCCCTGCTCGTCCTGAACGTCGCCGGGGCCGAGGCAAACGCCCACTTCTACGTTGCCTGGGCCGTCGGATACGCGCTCTACGTCATCACGAGCGGTATGGGTATGTCGCTGATCACCGAGGGTGCGTTGGATAGAGCTCGCCTGGCCGAATACGGGCGGCGGGCAGCCATAGAGAGCGCGCGCTTGGTAGTGCCCGCGGCCCTTCTCGTCGTACTCGCCGCACCGGTGTTGCTCGATCTCATGGGAGGGGACTACTCGGCGGAGGCCACGAACCTTTTGCGCCTGCTCGCGCTGTCGGCGATTCCCTACGTCGTAGTGGCGACCGCCGCGAACGTCGCGCGGGTTGAACGCAAGCTGTCGCGGGTCATCGCGATCTACGGGACCCTGTCGGTGATGGTCCTCGGCATGAGTTGGCTGCTTCTCGAGCAGATCGGCATCGTCGGGGTGGGTGTCGCCTGGCTGATCGCCCAGTCGATCGTCTGCACCGCGATCCTCGCCCCCGCGCTGCTCGGGCGACTCGCCCGGCAGATCCCCTCGCCACTGCTGCGGATCGCCGCTGCGCCGTACCACGCCCTCGGCCGAGGCGCCCGCCGCAGGCGAGCCGTGTCAGCGGCGCCCTCAATCCTCTCCGCGATGGGGTGTGGTGAGTTTGCGACCGTCCACGCCCTCGATGGCGATGGGTCGGTAGCGGTAGTGCGGGTGAGTGCTCCCGAAGGGCGGAGCGCCATCGCGAAATTCGGGGTGACCGCCGAGGGCTCGGCGGCCGTAGAGCGCAACGCCCGTCTCGTGGAAGAACTCCAACAGGACGAGCGGCTCGCGCCGTTCCGCGCGACGCTCCCCGAAATATGGACCTCGTACGCCGGAGATCCACGTGCGACGCTCGAGCGCGACATTCCAGGGGTACGTCTTGACTCGCTGCTGGGGGGGCCGCATCGGCGACCAGCCCTCGCCGCAGCCGTCGCGGCGATCGAGAAGATCCACGAAGCGACGTCGGTAGACGTGACGGTCGACGACGACGTGCTCGAGGTTCTCGTTGAGCGTCCGTTGAGAGCCATTTCCTTGATTCGTGCGACCGATCGAACACCGGACAACCTGGCGGACGCCGTGCGCGGGCGCCTGCGGGGTTCGACGCTCCGGATGTCGCGCACTCATGGGGACTTCACACCGCGCAACATCTTGGTGAGGCCCGACGGGACCGCAGTGGAGGGAATCGTGGACTGGGAGGGCTCCTCTCCACTCGACATCCCCGAACTCGATCTGGCGCATCTCGCCCTGGCTGTACGCATGCACGACACGGGGCGGGAGCTCGGGGCGCTCGTCAAGGTGCTCGTTACCCAACCGGGCACGCCCTCGCTCGGATGCGAGCTCGGCCGTCGATCACTCGGACTGGAAGGGCTCCACGACAGTGAAGGGCTTCTGGCCATGTTGGCCTGGCTCCGCCACGCCGAGATCAACATCGCGAAGTCCGACCGCTATGCGCCTGGGAGTGTGTGGTTCGACCGCAACATCGAGCCCGTTCTCACCACACTGTCCTCGACGTGGAGAGCAACGCCGCTGCCCCCTGCAAGCCGGGCCTAGACCGATCCCCGCCCCACCCGCGGCGTGCGATACGACTAAGAGTGATGATCGACCAAAGCCGCGACGGCGAGCGCGAGCCACAGCGGCGCCGCGAGGGCAACGACTGCGGCGGCAAAAACGTTGTCCGCTCGGTTTGACACCGGGTGCTGTGACATCGGAGTCCTCCGTCAGGTGAGATCTTCACCAACGACATCGAACGTT
>CAMYIK010000321.1 GCA_947258365.1 uncultured Thermoleophilia bacterium
TCCGGCGGTGCCGGGGGGCGGCCGGCAAACGCCGCGCTCGCTGCGCCTTCGATCAGCTGGGAGTGTCGGTATGCCCCTGTGCCGGCGACGTCGATGAGGCCGACTACGGCGCCATTGTCGAGCGGGTCAAGCGCGGACTCGACGAGGACCCGGCGTTGCTGCTCGATTCGCTCGTCGACCGCATCGCCGCCCACGCCCGCGAGCAACGATACGAGGAAGCCGGGTGGGCGCGCGATCGTCATCGAGCCCTGGCGCGGGCAATCGATCGGCGACGGAACTGGGGAGTCCTCCAGCAGGCCGGAATGCTGTGGGCGGAGACATCATCAGGCGACGGAGCGCTCATCGAGCGGGGCCGCCTGGTGGCAGCGTGGGGCGGGGGTGAGCAGCCACCTCTGCTCGCCTCCGCCAATCTCGAGGATCCAACGCCGCAGACGCCGCCCACCGTTGCCCTCGCCGAAGAGGCCCACCTCGTGTGGCGCTGGCTCGAGACCAACGAGACCCGCATCATCGACTGCACAGCACCGTTGAGCCTGCCGGTCCATCCGGTACCGTCGCTGGAGCGCCTGGACGCGGCCTAGGGTGTCGCCGGTTTCCCCGGACCCGGATCGCCTAGTGATCGACCAGGTCTCGCTGCTTCTCCTTCTCGTACAGCTCCTCGGCTTTGCGCTCCTCCCACCCGCCGACGCCGCCTCCGGCGAACGTCTTGAAGGCGTGGATGGCTACGGCGATACCCCACCCGAAGATCGGCCAGTATGCCCAGCTCAGACCGATGAGCTCAGTGCCCGATGCCGACTTGTCGGCAAGGTCGATGATCACCAGCAGCGTGCAAACAAGCACGTAGGTGATGAGGTGGCCGTAGAACTCACGCAGCTCTTTCGCACGTTTACGAGCCCTCTCGAGTGCAGGATCCCGGACGGTCATGGGGCCCTCCTTTCATTCACCCCGAAGATCGCAGCTCCTACCGCGGAGGGGTAGTGGCAAAAGACCCGGAGCCGGACATCCCCCAGCCGCGGTCCCCTTCCATCCGGTACCGTCGCCGGAATGGCCGGACGGGGCGCGGGTTGACCATCCATCTTTCCCCGGCGTCGGGACTATCGGCTCTAGGAACCGAGGCAGTCGCGACCGACGCTGGAGGCCGGAGGTCTTCGAATGCGCCACCTGCTGACAGTTTCTCTCGCCGTCGCTCTCGTCGCCTGCGGCGGCGGAACCCTGACCGTGTCCGAGTACGCAGCCGAGGCCGAGAGCCTCGTCGCCTCGATGGAGGAGGGTTTCGCCTCGTTGGATCGCCAGTGGGAGTCCGAGGAGCCGAGCCTGGACGGGGCCCGCAGCTACTGGGAGCAGCGCCTGATCGTGCGGCGAGACTTCCTGGACGGGGTTGAGGCGCTCAACCCGCCCGGGGCAATTGAGGCCCAGCATGCGGCCGCCGTGGATGTCTTCAACCGCATGACGACCGCCGACGAGGCGCTTGCAGCCGCGGTCCAGAAGTACGACACAGTCACCGAACACTGGCAATGGGTCGACACTCCAGAGGGACGGGCCGCAGACGCGCTCCTCGAGGAGGTGTTCGCCTTCTGTCGCGCCAGCCAGGCCGAATATGACGCCACCCGGGACCGCTCGGCTTTCGAGGATGTGCCGTGGATTCCCTCCGAGATGTCGGAGGTGGTGAGCGTCGCATTTGGCTGTCCAAGCTCATGACATCGCTGCCTCATATTGCGCATCGATCTGAGCAGTACGGCACGGGGCTCTAAACTCCACCGCCATGAAGTTCCTCATCCGTCCCGGAAATGACCCATTTGCCCGCGCCGATTCGACCCTCCTCAGCGCCATGGGGCTGCCCGGCGGGGGCATCGTCAAGGTGGGCAAGACCCACATACTCATTCGCCCCGGCGAGGTGACTGATTCGAGCGCCCTCATGCTCGGCGAACGCACCATGGCGAACGCGGGCGTCAAGGCCGGCGAGACGATCGACGTGAAGCGAGTCCTTCTCCCCCAGGCTCAGCGCGTCGTGCTAGCCGGCGACGAGCTTCCCATCGAGCCTCGCCACGCCGCCCGGGCCCTGCAGGGCATCCCGGTCACCATCGGGGACACCGTCGTCATCGATCCGTCATATGGCACCGGGGAACGATCAGAG
>CAMYIK010000322.1 GCA_947258365.1 uncultured Thermoleophilia bacterium
AGCGATTAACGCCCTCACCGGCGACGGCCACCGGCTCAGGAGATGGAGCGCCATGAACCTCTTCTTCGGAGGAGTCAGCGCCGTGGCAAGAAAGCGCGGAGAGTTCTCCGGATCCGGAGACCCCAGAAGAGGCGGTCACGCCGCCATGGCCACAGAAGCCGGAGAGGTGGTCGACCTATGAACGAGGTAGATGCCCCCCGCAAGGTCGAGGTGAACGGAGTGGAGTACGAACTCCGCCCCGGCCCGATCCGGCAGAGTCTGAGCGACGATGCCCCAATGCTCTGGGGCTTCGCCCTGAGGGTGTTCCAGGGCGAAGAAGAGCTGGGTGTGAAGACGGTCTTCGTGGGCCGAGTGAGCGTGCAGACGACCAAGCCGGAAGCACTCCAAGGCGGAATGCAGGATCTCGCCCCGGTCCTCTACGACCTGGGTATCAAAAAGGCGACTGAGCAGCTAAAAGCCGGCGAGACCGGCAACGAGATCCTGTTTTCCTAGTTCCTGATCGGGAACAAAGCGCCCGAATCTGGCGATCATCGCCATACTTGCGCTTGATCGGACACATTTGTCCGTCATGATGGAGTCATGACCGAAGAGACACCGATCGGGAACATAGGCTGGCTCGTCGGTTCCGCGGCGCAGCTCGGCGAAGCAGTCCGTGCAGCTCGGCGCGAGCGTGGTCTAACACAAGACGACGTAGCCTTTGCAGCGGGCGTTGGGCGGCGATTCATCGTGGATCTTGAGGCCGGCAAGCCGACGGTGCGCCTCGAGAGCGTCTTGAAGGTGCTTGGTTCTCTCGGCATCGACCTCCACGCTACGACCCGCTGATGCGTCGCCTCGCCGTTTGGCTCCACGAGGAGGAGGTCGGCGTTCTTGCCGGGGAGCGCGGTCGTCTGGAGTTCTCCTACGCGGCAGGTGTGCCTACCGGCAGGCGTCTCTCGCTCTCGATGCCGGTGAGAGCCGAGCCCTACGGGCACGAGGCGAGTAGTGCGTTCTTCGGTGGCCTGCTGCCCGAGGGGCAGGTGCGCACCCAGTTGGCACGGAGCATTGGCGCGTCCGTCGACAATGACCTCTCGTTACTCGAGGCCGTGGGTGGAGAGTGTGCTGGCGCCGTAAGCCTCCTCCCGCCAGGTCGTGCACCCACGACGATGGGCGCCGACTACGAGTGGCTTGACGAGGGTCAACTCGGCGACCTGATCGCTGAGCTTCCACAGAGGCCGCTGTCGATCGATCCTCATGCGGAGGTGCGCCTTTCGCTGGCTGGCGCGCAAGACAAGCTGCCGATCTTCATCGACGAGCATGGCCGCTACGGCCTTCCGCGCGGCGGCGCGCCGTCGAGCCACATCGTCAAGGCGCCCGTTAGCGGTCTGGCCCATACCGTCATCAACGAGTGCTTCTGTCTCGCCCTCGCCCGAGAGGTCGGCCTACCGGCAGTCAACGCAGAGGTATTCGTCCTGGGGGATCGAGAGGTTCTCCTGGTCGAGCGATACGACCGAGTCCATGACGGCGATCAGATCCGACGACTGCACCAAGAGGACACCGCACAAGCTCTCGGAGTTGGCAGTCAGAGCAAGTACGAGGCTGAGGGCGGCCCGGGCGTTGCGGACATCGTGCAACTCCTTCGCGACCACGCGCGAGTGCCTGCACGAGACATCGGCACGTTCATCGATGCTGTCACGTTCAGCGTGCTGATCGGCAACGCCGATGCCCACGCAAAGAACTACTCCTTGCTGCTCGACGAAGACGGTCCGCGGCTCGCGCCGCTCTACGACCTCCTCTGCACTCGCGACTACTCGGGGCTCAGCCGTCGTCTCGCGATGAAGATCGGCGGTCGAGACAACCCCGACTACCTCGACGAACGGCATTGGGACGGGATGGCCATGGAGGCCGGGCTAGGGCTCGCGCCGGCCCGCCGTCGAAGGGCCGAGTTGGCGGAGCGAGTCGCGTCTACGGTGATGACGACCCGGGACGGCTTCACAGATGGCGAAGTATTGGCGGGAGTTACAGCTCTGATCGAACGCGCCGTGCATCGGATGCGCTAAGGCCCAAGCACTGCCTCGTCAAAGCGCCTCGGGGGAGTGCGAGTGCTCGATCGCGAGCGTCTCGCTTCTCCGA
>CAMYIK010000323.1 GCA_947258365.1 uncultured Thermoleophilia bacterium
CTGGAAGACACCGTCCTGCTCGCCGAGCCACTCATGGAGCAACCCATAGCCCCCCTTGAGCAACAGCTTGGTACGGGCCAGGATCTGCGGTCGCACATCAGGCGACAGGGCCGTCGCAGTGAGGTGGTTGGAGAGCATCGTGGTGGCGATGGTGGTGTACTCGTGGCGCCGCCACATGTCGGCGACTCCCGAGGCCGGCCCTACAGTCCAACCGACTCGCAGGCCGGGCAGACCATAGGCCTTGCTCATGCTGCCCTGGGCCAGGACCTTGTCGTAGCGACCGTGGAACGAGGGCGTCTCCTCGTCGCGCTCACGTTCGGCGCCGCGATAGACCTCGTCGGCCAGCAGCCAGGCGCCCGATCGTTCGGCCGCTGCCACCACGGCATCCATCTCCGCCTCGCTCATGATGCGTCCGGTGGGGTTGTTGGGGTTGCAGACGCAGATCATCCTCGTGTTCGGTCCCACCGCCTCGTCAAGCGCGGCGATGTCCAGGGCCCAGTCACGATCGACGTCGAGGTGGACCTCCTTGACGCTGGCGCCACGATTCTGGGCCACACCCCAGACCTGCATGTAGTTAGGGAGCACGATCACGACCTCGTCGCCTGGCTCCAGGAACGTGTTGATGGCCAGGTAGTTGGCCTCAGCCGCTCCGACGGTGACGAGGACATCGTCAGGTGTGGCGCCGGGGTACAGCGACGCGATCGTCTCGCGCAACTCGACGGTGCCGTTGGCCTGGGGATAGTAGAAGCCCACGTCGGCCAGGTCACCGGCCTCACGCCCGTCCATGGCCAGGAGCTCACCCAGCGTCATGGGGTGGACACCGCTTTCGGAAAGGTTGATGTCCACCTGGTTCTCCCATTCGGACATCATCTGTTCCATCACGAAGGGCTGGAAGGGCATGGTCTGGGCTCCTGGGCTCGTCGATCGTTGCCCGACCAGTCTAGAGGTGGGCAGCACCGCCAGCGAACGGATCGATGACCTCGAGGAACCCGAAGCGGTGGAAGTCGCTGTCATTGGTGACGATGCGTCGGATGCCATGCTCCCGCATGAGGATGGCGATGTGGGCGTCGTGGAACAGGTTGCCTTGCAGGGCTGGGAGCTCATCGATGACCGCTCGTGCCACGGCCGCGTGACGATCCGTCTCAGCCAGGACGGCCAGGCCGCGGGACACCATCAGTGCCTGGATGTACCGCCATGCGGAACGCCGGTCCCAGGGGCGCTCGAGGATGCGTGGGTGGGTCGCTACTCGCAGGAACTCGTAGCACACGCTCCAGGTCAGGAACCAGGCCTCGTGCCGTGAGCGCCACTCAGCCACGAGGCTGCTGCAGCGATCGTGCATGGGCGAGTCCACGTTGGCCGCGTACAGCAGGACGTTCGTATCGACGAGGAACATCAGTCCGCGTCGAACACTCGATACAGCGCATCACGATCCGCCACATCGACCCGTTCGGAACCGCCGTGGAAGCTCGGCAGGGGTGGCAAGTCCACCACGGTCGGATCCGGACGCAGCAGCTGGCGAAGCGCGGTCTCGACAAGGACGGACATCGTCGTGCCCTGGCGCGCCGCTTCAGCCTTGAGCTCGCGCATGACGTGCTCATCGATGTTCAACGTGGTCTTCATATGGCTAACCATATTGCCAGTACGGTAATACGGTCAAGCCTGCGGCATGATGCTCTGCCCGGGGCCAGGAGGCATGGGAGCCGGTCGTCCTCGCTATCGGCGGCGAAGTCGGTCGATGACGCCCTTGAAGGACGGGGGCTTGCCACGCCAGACCTCCCAGATGCCGTAGACCGCGCCGATCATCCCGACGACACCGATGATCTGGACCAGGTCGGTGCCCATCTCCTCACCGATATCGATGAGGCCCAGGGCCAGCACCGTGCCAAGCACGAACCCGGCCAGGTAGAAGGCGTAGCCGAGCCAGCGTGGCTTGCCAGGCGTCACCACCATGGCCATGCGAGTCGGGCCGGTGGCATTGCCATCCTCGTCGGTGAACTGCGGGCTGCGTAGATGGTCCACGAGCTGTCCCATGGTCGCCTACTCCTCGGTCTGCGGTGTAGTCGCGATCTTGGCCGCAAGCAGTGCCACCACCACGGCCCCGGTCAGGA
>CAMYIK010000324.1 GCA_947258365.1 uncultured Thermoleophilia bacterium
TCCGCGCGCCGATCCGAAGGCTGAGGCGAACCGTCCGAGACGCACCCCAAGCCGGGGCGCTACGCCCCGCCCGGCGCCGGGCCAGCTTCGATACCCTGCGGCCCCGTGACGAGGCGAAGCACGCAGCGCGCGCGAGGCCTGCTCGGCGCAGCGCTCCTGGTGGCGGCCTGCGCCGGCTGCGTGCACGTGGCGGGCACGGTGCCGGCCGGAGCCCCAGCCGTCGCAGCGGGCCGCTTCCGGGCAGGCGTGGCGCGCGTCGACATCACGCCGATCCCCGGCATCACCATGGCCGGGCATTCGATCGTCGGCCAGATCGCCCGCGGCTACTGGACCCGGCTCCAGGCTCGGGCCATCTACCTGGAGGACGCCCAGGGGAGTGGGCTCGCCCTGGTGCAGTGCGACCTGTGGGCGATCTCGGCGGGTCTCTCGGACCGCGTGGCGGAGATCCTGGCCAGCGATCCAGAGCTGCTCGGCCGGCTCGGCGGACGCCGGCTCGGGCGAGAGCGGATCGTGCTCGCCGCGACCCACACCCACCACAGTCCGGGGCTCTTCTCGACGGACCTCTTCTTCGCGGGCCTCTCGGGCAGCGAGCGCGGCTTCGACCCCGCGCTCTTCGAGTTCCTGGCCCGGCGCATCGCCTGGGCGATCGCGGAGGCCGTGGAGGGCGCGCTGCCGGCGCAGCTCCACGCGCGGCGGGTGGTGGTGTCGCAGGCGTTTCGCAACCGCAGCATGGAGCCCTTCCGAGCCAACCCCGAGGCGGCGGATGAAATACTGGCGAGTCACCACGTGACCCTCGAGCAGTTCGAAGAAATGATGTACGACATCAGCGCCGATCCCGAACTGACCAAGGCGTACGAGACCGCTCTGACCGACTGATCCGGATCCTCACCCCTGCCGCGCTGGAAGCGCCCACATCGCCCCACGAATCCTGGGGAGCGGTCCGGACTCCACGCCACCGTGCAAATCGACTTGCCGACGGCGCAAATACCCCGCAGCCAATGAATAACTACAATAATTGAATTTTATGCATATCTGTGATTGATTGCTTGCAGATGCATACAGACCAATATTCATATGAGTAAGCTACCGAACGGGAGATCACGGAGTTGACGCGGGGCGAAGCATGAGCGCTCGACAGGATCGTGTGTCCGAGGCCGGCGCCGCGGCCATGATGTCGATCGCCATCATGGCGATCCTGTTCATGCTCGTCGTTTCGGGACTGCTCGCGATCCAGTTGTCCAAGGCCACGATCGGACGGCAGTTGACCTACCACGGGCAGGCGATCAATGCCGCGCAGGCCGGCCTGGTCGAGTCGCTGTCCTGGTTCCGCCGCCAGCCGAGCCAGCCCGTTTCGACCTTCTCACCGGTTCTCGATTCGTCACAGACGCCCCCCGTCAACGACACGGACGACCCCTCGGTCGGACTGGTGCGCGACTACGAGATCAGCGATCTCGGTTCGGTCTGGGGTCGCTACGAGGTGCGGCTGGCACGCGTCCGAGACGTGTCCGGGGCAAGGGGACAGTCCGCCACCGGAGCCGTATGGCTCGTCGATTCCGTCGGCATCGTCTACGTCAAGACCGACAAGAACAAGGCGCACGACCAGTCCCCCAACCGCGTGTTGACCCGGGCCTATGCGAGGACGGAGTTGAGACGGTTGTCGCTCGTCCTCCCGGCCAACGCCGCGGTGAGTTCTGCCCGAGGCGACAGCGTCGACACCGATGCGGCAACGCGAGTCCTCGGCGGCGCCACCGGCATCGGAGTGGCCTATCCCTCGTCCACCGGCAGCCCTGCCCTGAGCGGCACCGTCGATGGGCTGATGAACACCAGCGTGGTCGATCCCTACAACGACAGTATCGAGGAAGTATTCGGCGTCGGGCAGCAGGATCTGGTCGGCATGGCGGATGTCGTGGCCGCGAGCACGGCCGACTTGCCGGCCAAGTTGCCGGAAATGTCGCTGATCGTGGTCACCGGCAACGCGGTGTTCACCTCGGCCAATCCGCTGGTCGGCAGCGGGTTACTCGTCGTCCTGGGCGACCTGCAGATGCAGTCCGGCTCGCTGAGCAGCTTCAACGGTTTGATCTACACGACGGGCG
>CAMYIK010000325.1 GCA_947258365.1 uncultured Thermoleophilia bacterium
GATAGCGCCCTTACTTCCCCTTGAACTCGGGAGGCCGCTTCTGGAAGAAGGCCATCACGCCTTCCTGCAAGTCCTCGGAGGTCATGACGCGCTCGAGCGCCGCGAACTCGTGCAAGAGGCCGTCCTCCAGAGACTTCGGGCCGCCTCGAACGACCGCATCGAGGATCCCCGCGACGGCAAGAGGCGCTTTCGCGGCGAGCTCCGACGCGAGTTGAGCCACTTGCGTGTCGAGGTCCTCGGGCTCGCAAATCCGGGTGAGCAGGCCCTCTTCGAATGCTTGGTCGGCGTCCAGCTTCTTGGCGAGCAGCATGATTTCGAGCGCCCGGGCACGACCCACGGTGCGTGTGAGTCGCTGCGTCCCTCCCCACGCGGGCACCACGCCGAGCTCGACTTCGGGCAGGCCGATCTTTGCACCGCGCGCGCCGATCCGAAAGTGACAGGCCAAGGCGATTTCGAGTCCTCCGCCCAGGCACGCGCCACGAATTGCGCAGACCACCGGCTTGCTCGAGGTTTCGATGCTGCGGATGACGCGCAGTCGCTGCTCGATGAAGCCCCGAACACCCCCATGGGCTGCCGCGGCGCCGAATTCGCGAATGTCGGCACCCACCGAGAAATTCGCATCGCCTGCGCCCTGCAGGACGATCACCCGAACGCCTTCGTCTTGCTCGACTTGGTCGATGGCTTTCTCGAGCGCGTCGATCAGGGCCATGCTCAAGCGATTGTACGGCGGGTCGTTGAGCACGATCGTCGCGACCGAGGCCGCGCGACGAAGGAGGATCGGTTCTTTTTCGCTGTTGACGGCTTCCATCGCCCGTCCTTCAGTACCACATCGGGGCCCGCCGCTGCGCGGAAACCTCTGGTATGCTCGCGTCCGCCGTGCGCCTTTCCATCATCGTCATCGCACTGGTCGCGCTGACTGGTCTTGCGGCCGCCGCTTGGCTCCTGACCCGTGGGCCCAGCGCTGCGCAGGCTGCGCGCATCGCCGAGGTACTCGAGGACACGCGCCCTGCCGGTGAGCCCACGGCATATGCGCACTGCGCGTCTTGTCATCTGCACGACGGCAGCGGCAGGCCCGACGGCTCGATCCCTCGACTCGCCGGACAGCGGCGCGCCGTCCTCGAAAACAAGCTCCACCTCCTGAGAGCCGGAACGATGCACCTCCCGGTGATGGATCCCTATGCCCGCAGCTTGGTGCCCAGCGAAGTCGGCGAAATTGCCAGCTACCTGTCCCAGTTGCCCGAGATTGAAATCGCGCCCAGTGCCGCCACCGACGAAGAACGCGCCCGGGGCGGAGCCCTGTACGCAGAGCACTGCGTCTCTTGCCATGGCGTACGCGGCGAAGGGAAGGATGGGGTGCTTGCTTCACGGCTTTGCGGTCAATACGCCGGCTACCTCGAGCGTCGTCTCGAAGAAGCCGCGGCCGGGACGCGCGGCGCCGCCGATGCGATCATGCAAGGCGTGGTCGACACGGTGCCCGTCGAAGATCTTGGGCTGATCGTGGCCTGGCTGGCGGCCGGCAAGGGATGCGCGTCGCCATGACGAATCGATTCACCCGCAGGGGATTTGTCCGCGTGACCGGAGGCGCCGCTGCCGCCGCGTCGATCGGTGCACCGGGTGTGGTGCGAGCCGCTGCGGCCGACGAAATCGGGGCGGCGAGTCGACACGTGAACGTGCTCGTCATCGGAGGGGGGCTCTCGGGGCTGATGGCGGGGCGCGAGCTCCAGAAACGGGGCGTCGATTCGTTCGTCGTCCTCGAGGCGCGGGAGCGCGTGGGCGGACGCACCCTCAACATGCCCATCGGCGGTGGCCACATCGTGGAGGTCGGTGGCGAGTGGATCGGCCCCGGTCAGAACGCCATTGCAGCCCTGATCGACGAGCTTGGGATCGGCGCCTTTGACCATTACTACGAGGGCGATACGACCTATGACATCGAGGGACGAATCTCGCGCGGCCTCCTGCCGGACGTGAGTTTTTCCGAGGCAGTTGATTTCAGCAAGGTCGCCTGGCAGCTCGATCGTCTCGCCAAAGAGATGCCGATCGGCGAACCCTGGCGCATGCAGGATGCTTCGTCGCTCGACCAGACGACCCTCG
>CAMYIK010000326.1 GCA_947258365.1 uncultured Thermoleophilia bacterium
GATTCGGCAACGCCTTTCGGGGGCGGCGAAGCGGTGCTGTACGCCAACAACCTCTACCGGGCGAATCAGAACGCCTACTCGATCGAGCCGAGCGACCTCGCCATCGTCGTCTGCTTTCGGCACTTCAGCACCGTCTTCGCATACAACGACGCGATGTGGGCGAAGTACGGTGAGGTTCTGAGCGGCATGGTCGACTTCGTCGATCCCAAGACCGACCAGTACCCGACCGCCAACCTCCTGGATGCCGACGACTACGGGATGGAGGTGTCGAATCTGGGCAACACCATCACGGCTCAGGTCGAGCGCGGCGCGCAGTTCGCCGTGTGCGAGGCGGCGACGAATTTCTTCGCCAGGGGTATCGCGCAACAGACCGGTGGAACGGCGGAGGACGTCTTCGAGGAATTGGTGGCCAACGCCATTCCGAACAGCCATTTCGTTTCGGCCGGCGTCATCGCATTGACCCGGGCGCAGGAGTACGGCTACAGCCTGTTGTACGCGGGGTAAAGTGAGCCGCCGGCTGTCTCCCGTTCGCGCCCATCAAGACACTTGTGCGCATTGCGGTTTGCTGCGGTCGGTAGGCGTGCATCGGTCCGCGACTGTCTTTCTGGCCATCACGGCGCTGGTGGCGGCTGCCGCGTGTGCAGCGCCTGACGGCTCCCCGGAGACTACTGGGACGACCCCGGAAGAAAGCGAGCCGACGGCGGTTCAGGCCGGCTTCACGCCGTTCGATCCGGCGACACGTCCGTACGAGCTGAGTGGTTCGCTCGTTCCGGCGTCGGTTTCGATGGTGTCGGCCTGGGACATTCCGGACTACCCGTTGACCGATCCCCTGCTCGACGGGTCCCCGGAAGGCGAGCAGGTTCGGTGGGGTTATCGGCTCTTCATGAGCACTCCCGCCGAGACGCCGCGGCTGACGCCGAGCGGCATGTCGTGCGGCAATTGTCATCTCAACGGAGGGCAGCGTGATCTGGCGCTCCCCCTCGTCGGCTCCGCCGGCATGTTTCCGGAATACAACCGCCGCGCCGGACGGGACTTCACCCTGGAGGAACGTATCGTCGGTTGTTTCATGCGGAGCCAGAACGCGACGGGTGGAGCCGCGACGGGCGGGCCCGGACAGGATGGGGCCGCGAGGGAAGCGGCCGAGACGGATAGGGCCGCGAACGACGGCGAGATTGGGGCGCTGCCGGAGGGACGTGTGGCACCCGCATCGGATACGGAAGAGATTGTCGCGCTGGCGGCCTACATTCGGTGGGTCTCTCGGAATCACGAATACGGGGAGAATCCGTCATGGCGAAAGCGCAATCGAATCCTCGAGGCCGCGTTGATTCCCATCGAGCAACTCGACGCGGGGCGGGGTGAGACCCTCTTCGCCGAGCACTGCTCGTCGTGCCACGGCGAGGACGGTCAAGGCGTGCAGATCGGGGACAAGAAGGCGGGACCGCTGTGGGGGCCGCGCTCGTGGAACGACGGGGCCGGTGCGGCACGCGTCTATACCCTGGCCGGGATGATCCGCTACATGATGCCGTATCTGAACCCGGGCGTGCTCACAGACGAGGAAGCTCAGCAGATCGCGGCGTTCATCACGTCGAAGCCTCGTCCGGCGTATCCCTACAAGGACCAGGACTACCTGACCGAGCCGCGCCCGATCGACGCCGTGTACTACCAGCGGTAAGGCCCGCGGCCCCTTCAGGGTATGGGTGCGCTTGCCCCGCTGCTGATCCCGCCGGCGCTTCGGATCCGATCACTGCTCCCGGTCCAAGCACCGCGCGACATGAGCTGACAGCGGGTCAACGCTGGTCCTTCTCGAGAAACGGCACACCTTGCGTCATCCACTCGGGTGCCGGCGCATCCTTCAAGTAGTGGTTGAAGAACTCGAAGTAGCGGATGGTGAGGTCGCGGCGGTTGGGCATGCGCCGTAGGCCGTGACCCTCGCCCGGGTAGGCGAGCAGGATGGCCGTCTTTCCGTTGAGGCGCAGGGCGTTGTAGAAGCCCAGGCCGTTCTGGAAGGCAACCGTCGGATCGTCGGTTCCGTGCATGATCAGGAACGGTTGCTTGGCATCAGGCGCGTGGGTGATCGCCGACTCC
>CAMYIK010000327.1 GCA_947258365.1 uncultured Thermoleophilia bacterium
TCGGCGCGCTCCACCGCCACGGCAATGTCGTTCTCCTTCTGGTAGGTGTTGGGCTCGAGGACGCGATGCGATCGCTCAGCCATGGTCTTCCGCTTTCTTGGCCGGGGAGCCGGCTCGCTTAAAGCACGGGGGAT
Organism: uncultured Thermoleophilia bacterium; assembly: GCA_947258365.1. Classification (GTDB taxonomy): domain Bacteria; phylum Actinomycetota; class Thermoleophilia; order Miltoncostaeales; family Miltoncostaeaceae; genus CAMYIK01. Next base: position 135 of record CAMYIK010000327.1, read on the forward strand.
CAGGGGGTCTCGCCGGCTTCTTCTTGCACCGCCCAGCCCCGTGCCTCGGCCTCCTTCCGGTACCGCGCCGAGGCCGTGCCGCGAAGCCAGAGCTCTCGCTTCGGCGCTCCCGACCGGGCCACGATCACTGCCAGATGGCTCTCCACGCCCTCCACCTCCGCGGTGAAGCTGATGTGGTCGACGGGCAGCAGGTAGACGAGCCGGCCGTCCGTGCTGACGGCGCCAGGAAGCCAGAGGTCTCCCACCAGGCGCTCGATCGGGCTCACGGTCCGGTGAAACGCGGCCAGCATCCTGGCGCCATCGACGAAGAAGACGGCCTCCTCCTCGGACTGGGCGGTGGCCGCCCGCTCGATCATCAGGCCCCGGCCCTCGACGCCATCGAATCCGGTGATCGCGCTCACCAGGGCGGTCTGCAGCGTCGGGCTGTACCAGGGACTGGCGAAGAAGGCCTCGACCAGCGCCGGATCGGCACCGCCGTCGACCAGCGTCTTCACGTTCCGGTCTCGCAGCTCCCGTGGATCGGTGCTCCATACCAGATCGGTGACCCCGCTCAGGATGTTCACTCCGCGGATTCGGGGGAGCGTTCGGTTGGCGATGAAAGTGCCTGCCGCGGCCACCTCCGCCACCTCGTAGAGCGCCTTCCGCATCACCCCGTTCGAGGTGTAGGGATCGATTCTCAGCCTGCGGGCCCAGTCGAGCTGGGCCGTGTTGACGGCGAAGTACTTGTCGGCGTACGCAGTCCCGGCGGCCGCGCCCTTCTTCACCAGCTCTTCCATCTCCTCTTTGCTGAGAGTCTTCTCGCCTTCACCCTTCTCCGTGCCCTTGGCCTGCTTGCTCTTCGCTTTCGCGTCGGCCATTTCCTTCTTGACCGCCGCTGCGCCCTCTTTGACCGTCCGCTCGGTGCGCTCCAGCCAGCGCCGCGCTCCGTCAGGAATTCCCTTGATCGTCTTCACCGGCCGCCTGGCGAACTCGCCAATCGCCTCGATCTGGCTCAGGCCGGCGCGCGCCAGCGCGTCGACAAAGACCTTGGACTCGGACAGCTCGGAAAGCTCGGCGAGAGCCCGAATCTCCTGCAGCCGCACGGCGAGCATCGTCCGTCCGTAGGCGTCGAGCTCGCCGAAGTCGGAGACGATGCGGTAGGTGTTCATGTAGCCGTCGTTGGCCACCTCCTCGGCGACCTGGTGATGCGGGCCCCGATGCTCGTCGGCAGACAGAACCTCACTCGCCACCAGCACGGGAGGGTTCTCTGCGCTCCCGGCTGGATCCGCGGCGGCGCCGATCGACAGCAGGAGCAGCGCGGCCACGGGCGAGACCGACAGTCTGATGTGTTGGGTTCGGGAGACAAGCATGTTTCGACCTCTCGCAGCCGCCAACCCCAGCGCGATGAGCGAGCTCGAGATGGCGTTCCGGGTCACGGCGTCCTCGTGGTGAAGGGAGTTGATGGTGTGTGGGTCGGTGCTGACGGCCGCCCCCTCTCCGGTACTGCGGTCAGCATACGCCGATCGCCGAGGTGGAAGATCCCCCGAAGGGGGTCAAAAACGGGGGAGTTTCACCGTCCGCTGGCAGCGGCCTGCCCCGGATGGGGGAGAAAAGGGGGAGGCGAGGGTCAGCGGCGGGCCAGGAGGCCCAGTGCCTCGGCTTCGGCGACCGCCTGCCGGCGGTTGCCGACCTGGAGCTTCTGATAGAGGCTCTTGAGGTGGGACTTGACGGTCGCCGGCGACACGCCGAGGGCCGCGGCGATCTCCTTATTGCTCAGCCGCCGGGCCAGGAGCTCGAGGACGTCGCGCTCGCGGTGGGTCAACTCGTCGAGGGCGGGCCGATCGGCGACCGCTGGTTCGGCGACCCGGTCGGACGCGGGCCGGGCGGGCGCCACCGCTGCCGGAGCCGGCGGCGCCGCCGGGGTCGGCGACGCCGGGAACGCCGCCAGCACGCGGCCCGGGAAAC
>CAMYIK010000328.1 GCA_947258365.1 uncultured Thermoleophilia bacterium
CCGGGGCTGGCGGTCCTCTTGCTCCCCCTGATATTCGGTCTCTTCAAGGCGAGCGGCGCACGCCGGTCGCACTGAATGAGGGCTCCCATGAAGCGCACGCTGCTCGTATCGCTCCTTCTGATCTTCGTGGCAGGGCCGGCCCAGGCCGCCTTGATCGGCCTCACGCTCGAGGAGCCCCTGATCTCCTACGACAGCGGCGGCACGACCAGCTACGATGCGGCGACCGACACCTTCACGGTCGACGCATCGTCGTTCGGCGTCCTGGTCGGCGGCGCTCCCTGGCAGATCGACAACGGCACCTTCGACATCTCGATCTTGGTGGACGACACGGGCTCGCTCGTGGGCGGCGTACCCGGAGACGACCTCTCGATCACGGGCGATGTAGAGATTGTGAGCCTCGGCCTCGACCTCTCAGGCGTTCTGCTGACCGGCGAGATCCTCGACTTCGGATTCGAGGACCAGCAGGGTGTGTCCGACTCCTTCGACTTCCTGTTCGCGGCGACGGGTGGCGCGTTCGTGGCAGAGGGGCTCATCTCCACTGGTCTGGTGGGAGTCGAGCTGACCAGCGAGAACTCGTCCTTCGGCGGGAGCTTCGCCGTGAACTTCGGCGGCGAGGCGAAGGGCACCGCGGGCGCAGTCATCCCCGAGCCCAGCGGCTTCATCGTCTTCGGTATCGGGGCGATGGTGGTGGGCGGCGCGGCCGTGACGAGGCGGCGAGCGGCGTAGCCCGACCGCTTCCTGGAGTTCGCCCACGACGCGCCCCGGGTGCGTTCTCATGGTCGGATCGGCGCCTCCAGCCGTTGCTGACTCAGAACCCGGAGAGCCCATCGCACGCCCATGGACCGGGAGGGGTCCGCCCGCCCGGCTGGCTGGCTGGCTGGCTGGCTGGGGCGAGGCGATCTCCGACTTCCGAAGCCGATTGGAAAGAGTTTTCCTCGCAAGGGGAAGATCACTTCCAATCGGGCGCGCTGTTCCACCCTCCACGGTGGGACGAAGCGAGATCTTCTCCTTCAAAATCAGCTGCTTTGCTCAATGTGCCGGGTTTGGCCCGCAGCTTGCAACCAAATCCCGTCGTGCGCGAGCAGACGGCCGAGCGGGCGGGGCGCCCCCAGCCGAGTAGTTGGACATTGCGGGAAGGTGGCTGAAAGATGCGCGAGATGCCGTTCTTGGTTAGCTCACTCCATGGTTTCGGTCGTACGATGGGGGCGTTCGTCCTGCTGCTCGGTGTCGCGGTCGCGACGCCGGCGAAGGCGACGCCGATCGGGCTCGTCCTGGACGACTTCCCGGACATCTTCTCGAGCTTCATCACCGTGGACTACACGGCCTCGACCGATGCGCTCACCGCCGACGGCTTCGCCACGACGATCGACCTGGGCGGCGGCCAGCAGCCCATCACGAGCGGCACGTTCGATCTCGACGCCGAGATCAACGGCCTGGGCGGCCTGGTGAGCGGGGCGATCTCCATCGGCGGCACGGTGGCCGCGCTCGGCTTCAACAGCGGGACGCTGCTCACGGGCACCCTCACGGCCTTCGGATTCCCGGACGGCGGGGGCCAGACCTTCGAGTTCCTGTTCGACGTCACCGGCGGTGACGCCGCGGGCGACTACGGCTCCGTGGGCGGAATCCTGCTCTCCAGCACCGGATTCGGCGGCAGCTTCGGATCCGACTTCGGCAACAACACCGGGGTGTCGGATACGGCGCCGCCGCTTCCCGAGCCGGGGCTGGCGGTCCTCTTGCTCCCCCTGATATTCGGTCTCTTCAGGGCGAGCGGCGCACGCCGGTCGCACTGAATGAGGGCTCCCATGAAGCGCACGCTGCTCGTATCGCTCCTTCTGATCTTCGTGGCAGGGCCGGCCCAGGCCGCCTTGATCGGCCTCACGCTCGAGGAGCCCCTGATCTCCTACGACAGCGGCGGCACGACCAGCTACGATGCGGCGACCGACACCTTCACGGTCGACGCATCGTCGTTCGGCGTCCTGGTCGGCGGCGCTCCCTGGCAGATCGACAACGGCACCTTCGACATCTCGATCTTGGTGGACGACACGGGCTCGCTCGTGGGCGGC
>CAMYIK010000329.1 GCA_947258365.1 uncultured Thermoleophilia bacterium
AATGCGATATCTCTCCGCTATCGTGATTCTGTTCTGCGTAGGTGGCACGCTCCACGCCGCCGCCGAGGAGCACGCCACCACCAGCGAGCAGGGGCAGGCCTCGGAGCCGGATGAGCCGTCGGCCCGCCTGAGCTACTTCCTGCTGCCGATCGAGGTCGACAGCGACTCGGGCGCGGACAACGGCGACGCCCTGATCAGCAGGGTGCTGCCCGCCAACTCGATTCCCCTGGGCGAGAAGTGGCGGCTGCTGAACCTGGGTATCCTCACCATCGCGGATGCCCCGGGCGGCCGGCCCGGCTCGCCGGGTAACCCCGACTCGCTCCCGAGCCCGCAGGTGTTCGGGCTCGGCGATATCACCGATGCGGTCCTCTTCTCACCCCACGGCGCTGTCTGGAGCTTCGGCGCGATCTTCAGTTTTCCCACCGCCACGGACGACGCCCTGGGCAGCGGCAAGTGGAACGCGGGGCCGGCCTTCCGACTCTCCTATCGGTCCGGGCCCTGGGCTCTTGGCCTGCTCGGCGGCAATCTGCGCTCATACGCCGGCGACAGCGCGCGGGGAGACGTCCACCAGCTTCTGGTGCGCGGCCTCGTCCGGCGCACGGTCAACGAGAAGTGGTTCTTCGTCTACGCGCCGATCATTACCGCCAACTGGAACGCCGACTCGAATCAGCGGTGGCTGGTACCGATCGGCGGCGGCTTCGGCCGGCACTTCATCTTCCGCAGGCCGGTCAACGTGACCCTGCAGTACTACAGCAACGTGGTCCGGCCCGACGGCGCGCCGAGCAGCGTGATCCGATTCGGTCTGACGATTCCCTTCAGCATTCCCCAAAAGCCATGAGCTCGGCCCGCAGGGACGAGCTGTTGAAGGAGCTCACATGCATCCACTGAATGCACTTCGCCGAGGGTGGGCACCCTGCCTGCTCGGGCTCCTCGTCGTGTCGACCACCGTGTTCGGCCCCGTCTCTCCGGCCGCCGCCGGCGAGCACGCCGACGAGGAGGGACATGCGGCAGTTGACGAGCACGGCGAGGCGGAAGAGCACGGTGGGCACGACTCGGCGGCCAGGAGACCTCCCTACGTCGCGGGGATGGTTAACTGGTTCTTCGTCAGCATGCTGCCCGGCGAGGACGACGCGGAGACCTACGGCCTGGAGCTCGACAGCTTCTTCGACCTCGGCCCCTACCGGGTCAAGAACATCAGCTACTTCGAGCTCGCCGACTATCCGCGTCAGATTCCGGGCCAGCCGCCGGGCAACGAGGACGTCGATCCCGGCATCACCGTCAACACCGGCGTCAACGACCTGATCACGGGCTTCTGGGCCTCGCGGCGGGGCAAGCCGCACCGCAAACACCACGTCGCCTGGGGTGCCGCCTTCATGTTTCCGACCGCGTCGAACGACAGCCTCGGCAGCGGCAAGTACGCGCTCGGCCCCTCCGTCGACTACGAGTACGAGCACGGCAGGTGGTTCGCGGGCTTCATCGCGCTCCAACAATGGTCGGTCGCCGGCGACTCCAACCGCAAGGGCGTCAACTTCCTGATGATCAAGCCCTTCGCCGTGTACGAGATCAGCCCGCAATGGGCTTTCACCTACGTGCCCTACGGCATCTCGGTCTACTGGGAGAAGCCGTCGGGCGAGAACATCTACTTCCCGGTCGGGGGCGGCCTGCAGCGGAGCTTCGGCAAGCACGTCAACGTCTCGCTTCAGGGCTTCCAGAACGTCCTGCGGCCGAGCAAGGGCACCAAGTACGACGTGAGGCTCATGCTCGAGTTCGTCTTCGAGTAGTCTGAGAACCTGCAACCAATCGCCTGAGCTCAGCGAACGAGCTGGGGCAAAACAGAGACAATAACGGTAAGGAGGGATGACAGTGAGGATTCAACCAGGCTTAGTGGCTGCAGCGGCGGTGCTGCTGGCGATGGCCGCCGGCGCCGGCGTCGCTCAGGACAAACCCAACATCGTCGTCATCTGGGGCGACGACATCGGCGTCGACAACATCAGCGCCTATCACCGCGGCATGATGGGAGGCTCGACGCCCAACATTGACCGCATCGCCAACGAGG
>CAMYIK010000330.1 GCA_947258365.1 uncultured Thermoleophilia bacterium
ACACCCTCGCAGTCAGGATCGAGATCGGTGAGGTTGACCGTGGGCGGGATCATCTGATGCTCAATCGCTAGAGCTGTGAGCGTGGCTTCGACGCCGCCCGCGGCTCCCATGCAGTGACCGTGCATCGACTTCGTGGCACTCACGGCCACGCTCGTGGCCACCTCGGTACCCATGGCCCGTTGGATCGCAAGGATCTCCGCGGGGTCTCCCGGATGGCTGGCGCCCCCGTGGGCGTTCACATAGTCGATGTCGGCAGGCGCAAGACCGGCGTCCTTGATGGCCGCCTCCATTGCCCAGCTCTGCGGCTCGCCCGTGGGATCGGGATCGGTGATGTGGTGCGCGTCGGCGCTGTTTCCGTACCCGGCCAGCTCGCAGATGATCCGCGCCCCGCGCTCGAGTGCGTGGTCCATCCGTTCCAAAACGAGTACTGCGCCGGCCTCGCCGATCAGGAAGCCGTCCCGGCTGCGATCGAATGGACGCGCTGCGCCGGCGGGGTCGTCATTTCGGTGTGACAGCACGCGCATGGCATCGAACGCCGCGACCCAGAAGGGCGTCACCATCGAGTCCGCGCCGCCGGCGATCACCAGATCCGCGTCTCCGCGGCGAATGATCTCTCCACCGGTGCCGACCGCGTCCGTACCGGCAGCGCAGGCGTTCGTGGTCGAAAAGACCGGACCGCGCAGATCGAAGGTCATCGAAACCATGGCCGACGGGGTGTTGGCGATGGAGTGGGGGACCGCGAACGGCGAGATGCGATCCGGTCCGCGCTCGCGCATGACCTCGTGCTGGCGCTCTCGGACGATGTTGCCGCCCGTTCCACAGGCGACGATGGCGCCGCAGCGCTCCGGTGTGAGCGCCTCCTGCTGCAGGCCCGCGTCATCCAGGGCGAGTTGCGCCGCGGCGACAGCGAGGACGCTCACCGGGTCGGCGCGGCGGGCGGTCCTGGCGTCAACGAAGCGCTCGGCGTCGAACTCGGGCACCTCGCAGGCGATCCTTACGTCGTAATCGCCGGCGTCGAAACGAGTGATATCCCCGGCACCACTTCGACCGTTCGATGCGTTGTCCCACACCTCGTCGCGGCCGACTCCGAGTCCGCAGAGGATGCCCACGCCCGTCACCGCGATACGGGGGAAGTCGCTACCGGTAGCCATCGCCTACTCCGCTTTGCTGAACGCGATCACGGCGTTGTGGCCGCCGAAGCCGAAGGAGTTGGAGAGCGCGACATCGACGCTCGACGCTCGCGCTTCGGTGACGTGGTCAACGCCGGCGCACCCGGGGTCCATGTTGTCGAGGTTGATGGTCGGCGGCAGCGTCTGGTGGTGAAGCGCCAGGGCCAGCAGGCCGACCTCGAGGCCACCCGCGGCCCCCAGGAGATGCCCCGTGCAGGACTTCGTCGAGGAGACGGCGAGACGGTAGGCGTGGTCGCCGAACACCTCCTTGATCGCCCTCACCTCCGCCAGGTCGCCCAGGTCGGTGGAAGTACCGTGAGCGTTGATGTAGCCCACGCTCTCTGGCGCCAGACCCGAGTCCCGAACGGCCGCCTTCATCACCTGTGCAGCGCCGCGCCCCTCCGGATGCGGCGCCGAGATGTGGTACGCGTCGCCGCTCATGCCGTAGCCGACGAGCTCGGCGTAGATCGGCGCGCCCCGCTCCCGGGCACGATCGAACTCCTCCAGGATGACGATGCCGGCGCCCTCGCCCACGACGAAACCGTCCCGGTCCCGGTCCCAGGGCCTCGATGCGAGCTCGGGCTCGTCGTTGCGGATGGAAAGCGCGCGCATGGAACAGAATCCGCCGACCGCGAGCGGCGTGATGACGCTCTCGGTGCCACCGGCGATCATCGCCTCGGCGAAGCCGTACTGGATCTGCCGGTAGGCCGATCCGATCGCGTGAAGACCGGTGGTACAGGCGGTGGACGGCGAGCTGTTCGGCCCCCGGGCGCCGTAGCGGATGGAGACCTGCCCGGCCGCCATGTTGACGATCAGACCGGGGATGAAGAAGGGCGAGATCCTCCCTGGGCCGCGCTCCAGGAGCGTCGAGTGGGTGCGCT
>CAMYIK010000331.1 GCA_947258365.1 uncultured Thermoleophilia bacterium
AAGGTCCAGCGCCGCGGGTCGCTCGAGTGGCAGAAGGTGCCCGCTGCCTTCGACGACGACCATGTGTGCCATCCGCAGGCCGTTGGTGAGCTCCTCGCTGAGCCATACCGGCATCAGGAGGTCGTCCGCCGCGGCAATGACCAGCGCAGGCACCTCGACACCGTTCAAGCGGTCGCGAATGTCGAAGTCGCGGCAGGCCGTGTAGCCGGCCGACAGTACGTCCTTGCCGGAGCGCAGCAGTGCGTCACGACGGGCCGCCACTTGATCGTCGCTCGCGGCCGCGAAAGACGCGCGCGCCAACCGGTCGCACTCTCCGCTGAAGTCGTCTTCGACGGTTCTGAGCACCGTGTCGGGGACCGGAATGTAAGCACCCGAGGTGATCAGCACCAATCCATCGACGAGCTCCGGGGCAGCAACCGCGGCCTCCAGCGCGATCGCCGCTCCCAACGAGTGTCCAACCAGCACGTTTGGGCCGGGGATGGTGCTCAGCTGATCAACAAGCCGTTCGGCGTGCGCCTTGGCCGTTGTCGGCGGCGCTTCGGTGACCGGGACGACCGTGTCGGGCGCGTGAACGATTGATCCATCAAAGACCGCGCTCTGATGCCCGAAGTCGTCGGCGATCGAGCCGACGCCGGGGATGAATATGGGTCGAGGAGCAGTCATGGCTGAAGAGGAGACTGCAATCCTAGCCGGCGGCTGCGCCGGGGCCGGGTGTGGGCTGTGGGGGGTTTGGTAGCTTCCGCGCTCGTGGCGCCACTCCTTCTGGCCGTCGATTTCGACGGCACGATCACCTCCCGTGACACGCTCCATGTCATCGTCGAGGCCTTCGGTGGTCGCGGCGTGTGGGACGAGCTGGAGCCCAGCCTGCAGGCTGGCGAGATCACCATCGAAGACGCGATGCGCACCCAATTCGCAGCGGTGCGGGCGACCACCGAGGAGGCGCTCGCGGCCGTGCGTCGCGACGCCCCGATTCGCGACGGATTTCGTCGCTTCGTTGCCTGGGCGGAACAGGCAGGCCACCGAATGGTGATCCTCTCTGCCGGCTTCCGGGTCGTTATCGATGCCGTGCTCGCCGACGCCGACATCGCGAACCTGGAGATCCACTCCAACGACATCGCGTTCTCGCGCGAGGGCGCGCGGCTCATCTGGGCGGAGCGCGGCGGGACGTGTGGGCACTGCGGCAGGCGCTGCAAGCGCCATCAACTCGCGTTGCGCCGCGAGCCTGACGACCACGTGGTCTACGTCGGCGACGGGATTTCCGACCGCTGCGTTTCCGCGCAGGCCGATACTGTGTTCGCGCGCTCGTCGCTGGCGGAGTACCTCGCCGACCAGGGTCGTTCGTACGTGCCCTTCGACGACTTCGACGAGATCGTCCACCACCTCGAGAACCACCACCTCAGGGCGGCCTAGCGATGGGTGATTGGAGAGAGGTGCTCCCCGCTGATCAGTGGGGGCAGATGGAGGAGCGCGTGCTGGCGTTCTGGCGCGAGAAGGCTGTCTTCGAGGCCAGCGTTGCCGCTCGCGAGGGATCTGAGCCCTACGTCTTTTACGAAGGCCCGCCGACGGCCAACGGCCGGCCCGGGTCTCACCACGTGCTCTCGCGGGTGTTCAAGGACATCTTCCCCCGCTTCCACACCATGCGCGGACGTAAGGTCGAGCGGCGGGGAGGCTGGGATTGCCATGGCCTACCGGTCGAGCTCGAGGTCGAAAAGCAACTCGGAATCTCCAGCAAGCCGGAGATCGAGGCGTATGGCATCGCCGAGTTCAACGCGAAGTGCCGTGACTCGGTTCTGACCTATCTCGAGGAGTGGGAGCGGCTCACCGAGCGAGTCGGATTCTGGGTCGATACCGACGCGGCGTATCGAACGATGGACTCCACGTACATCGAGAGCGTCTGGTGGAGCCTGGCCGAGCTCTGGGACAAGGGTCTTGTCTACGAGAGCCACAAGGTCGTTCCGTACTGCACGCGGTGTGGAACTCCGCTGTCCAGCCATGAGGTCGCGCAGGGCTACCAAGACATCGATGACCCCTCGATCTTCGTCA
>CAMYIK010000332.1 GCA_947258365.1 uncultured Thermoleophilia bacterium
GCCTTTACGCCATCCTGCTGGAGGGACGCGAGCGTGCCGACGACTGGTTGTCGGCGACGTTCTGGCAGAGCTACGAGCAGTCCGAGGCGTACGAGCGAAGCGGCCTGCCCGAGCAGCTCCTGGACGAGTCCGACGAGCTCCTCGAGCGCGCCGTGGACTGGAAGATCGAATTGCAGGAGAACATGCGCGTCGAGTCCAAGACCGGGAAGAAGGAGATCGAGGTCGAGGGCTACCGCATCGCCGACGAAGCTCCCGAGCAGGAAGCCGGTTCAATGATGTACGTGCGGATCGTGTCCGTGAACGTCGATCCCGAGAAGATCGACGAGTTCCGGAGGCGGTTCAACGAGGCCGTTCTGCCCGAGCTCCGGGCCCAGAAGAAGTGTCTGTTTGCGTTCCTCAGCGAGGAGATCGAAGACTCGCACCACATGCTGTGGGTGTCGATCTGGGACAGTGAGCAGGCGGCCCTGAAATACGAGCTCTCTGGTGACTTCGAGAAACTCACTCGAAAGCTGCAGGACACGTTCTCCCACGACTACCAGTGGAAGATGGCGCTGGCGCCATCCGCCGTCACCCCGAGCTCGAGAGCTTCGGAGCCGGACGTCCGCGGCTACGAGATCGTCACCGGCGGCCGCCTGTAGTTCGCCCACCGAGGTCGTTCCGACGTGGCCGTCACGAACCGTTCCTGACATCGCGCAGACTGAACCACATGAGCCGGTCCGCCGACCATCAGAGTGAGGCGGCAACGATGCAACTCGACCCGGCATACGACGAGCTCCTGGTTCTCCGGTCGCAGGATGGAGATCGGGGGGCGCTCGACGAGCTGGTCAACCGCTGGCAAGGACGGTTCTTCCGCCATGCCTGCAGACTGACGGCCAACCCGGACTCGGCCCGCGACGCCGTGCAGGAGGCCTGGATCGCCATCGTGCGCGGGCTGCGCCGGCTCGACGACCCGGCCCGCTTCGGCCCGTGGGCCTATCGCATCCTGTCCAACAAGTGCGTCGACTGGGTGCGCAAGCAGAGCAGCAAGCGCCGGCTCGACAAGAGCCTGGTGGAGCAGCAGCGCCCGGAGGACACCGTGGTGGAGCAGCATCCGGAAGTCGACGAGGCGAAGCGGACGGTCGTTCGCGCCCTGCGAGAGCTGTCGCCCGGGCAACAAGGGCTGCTGTCGTTGTTCTATCAGGACGGATTCGCAGTCAGCGAGATCGCCGAGATCCTCGAGATCCCGGTCGGTACGGTCAAGTCGCGCCTTTTCCATGCGCGTAACGCGCTCAAGAAGGCGCTGGAAGGAGAAGAGTCATGACGGAGCTCGACAACAAGATTCGTGAAGCCCTCGAAGAGACCGGGATCGAAAGCCCCGACTTCGGCAACGACGACACCCTGCGCTCGATGATCTCGGACGCCTACGCCGGCAAGCTGCGTTGGATCTTCGTCCTGGCGACGTTCTGGCAGCTGGTGTTCTTCGTCCTCTTCGTCTGGGCCGGCGTGCGGTTCTTCGGCGCCGCGACGTCGGCGGAGCCGATCTTCTGGTCGACGATCTTTCTGATGGCGGGCGTCGGTGTGTCGATGATGAAGATCATGCACTGGATGTTGATCAACCGAAATCGCCTGCTGCGCGAGATCAAGCGCCTCGAGCTCGAGGTCGCCCGGCTCGGCAAGAAGCTGGCCGCCCGGTAGGAACCGCGACCGAGCCGGCCGCGAAGGGCCTGGCAGCTGCCGCGCAATTGCCTTCACGGCGCGTGGCACTCCGGGCCCTTGCTGCGTCTGGCGGGCGGTATCCGGAGGGTGCTACGTCTCGAGGGCCTTGCGGATCTGCAGAAACTCGCCGACGTTCTCGAGATTGACCATGCCCACCAGCTCGCCGTCACGAACCACGGGCAGTACCTGACTGCTGCGACTCTGCAGACGCATGAGAACGCCCTCGGCGGTCTCGCCCGGGTGCGCCAGCTCGAAATCGGTGTGCATGGAATCGGCCACCGGTGAGTGCTCGCCCCGCTCCTTCAAGCCGCGCATCAGATCGGACTGGGTGAGGACGCCG
>CAMYIK010000333.1 GCA_947258365.1 uncultured Thermoleophilia bacterium
GACCAGCAGGCCCCAGCGAACGCTCCCCAGGCGGAGAAGCAGGCCGAGCGGCTCGTCAGGACGCCTTGAAATAGGTCTCATAGATCAGTCTGGCCAACGGCGCCGCGGCCTGCGAGCCGTGCCCTCCATGCTCCACGAACACCACCACGACAAGCTGCGGGTCGTCCGCCGGAGCGAACGAAGCGAACCAGGCGTGGTCGCGGCGCTCATAGGGCAGATCCTCGCTGTCGATCCAGGTGACCTGCTCGACCACCTGCACAGTGGCCGTCTTGCCGGCCACCTCGAGGCCGGGCATCCGCGCGGCGTAGCCCGTCCCGCGGTCGTTGACGACCGCGCTCAGAGCTTCGCGGATGAGCGCCAGCGCATCGGGGTCGAGGCCTGTCGGCGCACTCTCCACCTCACCCGATACGAGCCGTGGCGTCACGCGCGTTCCACCGTTGGCGACGATGGCCATCATCGAGGCGATCTGCACCGGCGTGACCAACAGCGGTCCCTGGCCGATCGCGACCGAGATGGTCTCGCCCGGGTACCACGGCGTGTTACGGGCCGCCAAGCTCCAGGCCTCGTCCGGCACCAGGCCGGCTTTCTCTCCACCGATCTCGAGGTTCGTCAGGCTACCGAGCCCGAACATGCGCGCGTAGCGCGCGATGCGGTCGATCCCCAGGCGCTGACCGAGGTGGTAGAAGTAGACATCGCACGAGTCCCGAATCGCCTCGCGCAGGCGGACCCGGCCGTGTCCGCCCCGCTTCCAGCAGCGGAACTGGTTGTTGTAGAGCTTCGTCGAGCCGCTGCAGTAGATCGACTCACCCGGCGTCGTCTCACGCTCGGTGAGACCGGCCGCGGCGACGACGATCTTGAACACCGAGCCGGGCGAGTAGGTGTTCTGGACGGTGCGGTTCTGAAGCGGATCGTGTGGCGCTTTGACGATCGCCTGCCAACGCTCGCTCGCCAGCCTGCGCGTGAAGATGTTGGGGTCGTACGACGGTGACGAGACCATCGTCAGGATACCTCCGGTTTTCGGGTCGAGCGCCACCACCGCACCGACGCTGTCCTCCAGGAAGCGCGCTACCGCCTGCTGCATCCCGAGGTCGATCTCGAGCAACAGCTCCTCACCGGGCTCGGCTAGCGTCCGGCTGTGCTCGCGCTTGACGCGGCCGCGATGATCGACGACGACCCGCCTCTCGCCGTCGCTGCCGCGTAGCGCCTTGTCGAAGGCGGCCTCCGCCCCCACCACGCCGATCAGGTCGCCCTGCCTGAGCTCACCGTTGGAGCTGGCGAGACGAGCTTCCGAGGCCTCCCCCAGGTAACCGACGACATGTGCCGTCTGCGCGCCGTGCCGGTAGAGGCGCAGATGGCCGACATCTATCTCGAACTCCGGATGTTCCAGCGACATCACCTCGAAGCGCGCCACCTCCGCCAGCGACAGGTCCTCGGCGACCAGAATGACGCCGCGCGGGCGCTCCCAGCGATTCTCCGTCGCCTCGGACATCTCGCCCAGAATACTCTCGGCGAAGGCGCGGCTGGCCGCCAGGTCGCCGCTGCGCCCGGCGTGCAGCAGCAGGTTGTAGCTCGCCACATTCTCGACCAGTGGACGACGACCGCGCTCGAAGATCAGGCCGCGCGGCGCCTCGATCGTGTGCATGCGCAGGCTGTTGTTCAGCGCCAACTCGCGATAGTCCTGGCCGTTGACGACCTGCACCACCCAGTAGGCAGCGGCGAGGATGACGACGCCGACCACGAAAACGAACTGCAGGCCCGGTACGCGCTTGACGATCTCGCTGTGATGCTGGCGGGCTCTCATCGACGTGTCAGAAGCGTAGCTTCGATTCTCGCGACCGGCGCCATTTTCCGGACAGTCGCGCCAGGTGGCGTTGTGACAGAAAGACAGCGACCCCGAGCACAGCGGAGATTCCCACCTTCCACAGCACCGCCACGGGTTCGGGCGGATCCGGGTAGCGAAGCATCAAGAATGCCAGAACGACAACCGCTAGCTGCTGCCCGACGGACGCC
>CAMYIK010000334.1 GCA_947258365.1 uncultured Thermoleophilia bacterium
GAGGTCAAGTCAGAGGTACGCGGCTGTGACCTGGTCGCGCGACGGCCCGCTGAAGCGCCGGTGATCGTGGAGCTCAAGACCGGCTTCACGCTGCCGCTGGTCCTCCAGGGTATCGACCGGCTGGCGCTCTCCGAACGTGTCTACCTCGCGGTGGCGGTGGCCTCCCGGCCGGCTCCCAACTCGCTGTGGCGGCGCGAGCGGCGTGGGATCCTGAAGCTGTGTCGGCGGCTCGGCCTGGGGCTGCTCGCGGTCCACGAAGCGACGGCGCAGCAACCCCCGCTGGTGGAGCCCCTGCTCGACCCCCTGCCGTACCGACCGCGACCGAACAAGCAGCGTCAGGGCCTGTTGCTCAAGGAGTTCGCCCACCGCATCGGCGACCCCAACATCGGGGGCGTGCGTCGACGACCCATCGTCACGGCCTACCGTCAGGCCGCGCTCCGCTGCGCGGCGCACCTCGAGCACAACGGCGCCACCAAAGCCGCCGAGGTCGCAGGGGCCACGGGCGTCGTGCGAGCGGCGAGGATCATGCGGGACGATGTCTATGGCTGGTTCCAGCGGGCAGAGCGCGGGGTCTACGAACTCTCACCGAAGGGCGAGGCTGCCCTGCGCACGTACGCTGACGTGGTCGCGAGCCTGGAGAATGCGGTGCCGGCCAGCCCGGCCAGCGAGCAGTGATGCGCTGACCTCAGCGCGGTCGCGCCCTGTCGGTGATGAGCTCCTCGACTTCCTGGATGCTCGTCTGGGAGCGTTCCACGTCACCCACCTTGAGGCCGTGACGCAGGACGACGACCCGATCCACGACCATGAAGACATGGTGGATGTTGTGGCTGATCAGGACGCTGGAGTGGCCAGCCTCCTTGGCCTCCCGGATGAAGCGCATGACACCGTCGGCCTCTTCCACGCCAAGGTTGTTGGTGGGCTCGTCCATGACGATGAGATCCGCTTCGAAGAACATCGCCCGGGCGATGGCGATGGCTTGTCGCTCGCCGCCGGAGAGGTCCGCGATGGACGTGTCGGGGTCGATGTTCTTCATGATGCCGACGCGTTTCAGCAGCTCGCCGGTGGTCTGATTGATGTACGAGCGATCCATGGATTTGATCGGCCCCAACGAGCGGGTGGGCTCGCGGCCGAGGAAGAGGTTCCGGCCGATCGACATCTGCTCGATCAGGGCAGAGTCCTGGTAGATGGTCTCGATACCGGCATCGATAGCGTCGCGCGTGGACTTGAAGCGGACGGTGGAGCCAGCGAACTTGATCTCGCCGGCGCTGGGCCGGACGGCACCTGACAAGATCTTGATGAGCGTCGACTTGCCGGCACCGTTGTCTCCTAGCAAGCCCACGACCTCGCCCTCGGCGACGCTGAAGTCGACGCCCGCGAGCGCGGTCACGTTGCCATAGTGTTTCTCGATCCCGGTCATCTCGACGAGCGGTGACGACATGGCTCAGAGGCTCCCGGTGTTGCGTCGCTCGACCATGGCCTGCAGGATCACGGCGACCAGGATGATGAGCCCGACGAACATGTTGTAGGCCAGGCCCGGAACACCGATGACGATGATGCCGTTCCGAATGGACCGCAACAGGATGACCCCGATGACCGTTCCGATGATGGTGCCGCGACCGCCGTACAGCGACGTGCCGCCCACGACACACATGGCGATGACCTCGAGCTCATAGCCTGTTCCGGAGATGGCGTAGGCGCTGCCGATCCGTGTCGAGCTGATGATGCCCGCGAACCCGGCCAGCACAGCGCTCAGCATGAAGAGGCCGATCTTCACGTTGGGCGTGTTTACGCCACGCGCGATGGCCGCCCGCTCATTGCCCCCGGTGGCGGTGATCCAGTTGCCCCGCGGAGAACGGTGCAGCAGGAACCAGGCCAGGACCGCCAGCAGGATGAACCAGCCCAGCCCGGCGAAGACCTTGAGTGATCCGATCTGGATCGTCCCGACCAGGAGCGTGTGCAGGGGCGTTCCACCGCCCAGGGTGGACTGCGGGAAACCCTCGGACACGAAG
>CAMYIK010000335.1 GCA_947258365.1 uncultured Thermoleophilia bacterium
AGGAATCGCGTTGGAGAGATTCAGAAACGGCCCGGCGACGGGGTTGACCGCGCCGACGAGCTGATCGAGCTTGTCCGCGAAACCCGCCCAGTAGATCGCCGCGTCGACAGCCTGATCGAGATCCTCCTCCGCCGTTGCCTTGGCGACGCCGACACCTTCGAGTTCGGCGATCAGCTGCGCCCGGCGCCCCTCCACGACCTCCGCGATTCGGTAGATGATCTGTCCGCGGTTGTAGGGGGCTCGCTCCGACCATGCGGTGTGTGCTCCCCGAGCCGCGCGGACTGCCTCGCGAAGGTCCTTGCGCGATGCCCTGGCCACGTGGGCCAAGAGTTGCCCTTCGGGATTCTCCACGGCGAGTGTGCGCCCCGACTCGGATCTCGGAAATGCTCCGCCAATGAAGAGCTTGTAGGTCTTGCGAACCTCTACGCGCTCGCTCATGAGTGCACCGGCTCCAGCCGGAGGTATTCCTCAAGGCCTTGGCGTCCACCCTCTCGACCAAAGCCTGACTCTCGGACTCCGCCAAACGGGCTCGCCGCGTCGAACTGATTGAACGAGTTGGCCCAGATGACGCCGGCCTTCATGCGTTGACTCATCCAGAGAATGCGCGAGCCCTTCTCTGTCCAGACGCCTCCGGAGAGCCCGTAGCTGGTGGCATTCGCCTTGGCGACGGCTTCGGCTTCGGTACGGAACGACTGCACCGTCAAGACCGGCCCAAAGACCTCTTCGCGAGCGATGCGCTCCGAGCCCCCGAGTCCGGTCACGAGGGTGGGCAGGAACCAGAAGCCGCGCTCGGGAAGTTCAGCGTCGGGCTGGTGGATCTCACAGCCCTCGCTTGCGGCGCCCCCGACGTACTCCTCGATCCGCTGCAGCTGAGCATGCGAATTGATGGCACCGACGTCGGTGTTCTTGTCCAGTGGATCACCGACCCGCAGAAGATCCATGCGGCGCTTCAGCCGGCCAAGAAGCGTCTCGGCGATCCCCTCCTGCACGAGAAGGCGCGATCCGGCACAACAGACGTGACCTTGGTTGAAGAAAATTCCGTCGACGATGCCTTCGATCGCCTGGTCCAAGGCGGCGTCGTCAAAGACCACGTGCGCGCCCTTGCCGCCAAGCTCGAGGGTGAGACGCGTGCCCGTGCCGGCCAGCTGGCGACCAATCATCTTTCCGACCCCGGTGGAGCCGGTGAAGGCGATCTTGTCCACGCCCCCGTGAGCCACCAGCGCCGCACCCGTCGCACCGGCGCCGGTGACGATGTTCAGGACGCCCGGCGGAAAGTCCGCCTCCTGAACGATCTCCCCGAGCAGCAGCGCGGTAAGCGAGGTGGTCTCTGCCGGCTTCAGCACGACCGTGTTGCCGCAGGCCAGCGCCGGCGCAAGCTTCCACGCCGCCATGAGTAATGGGAAATTCCAGGGGATGATCTGGCCCACCACGCCGAGCGGTTCGACCCGCATGCCGGGCATGGCGTATTCGAGCTTGTCGGCCCAACCCGCGTGGTAGAAAAAATGGGCGGCCGACAGAGGAATGTCGATATCGCGCGACTCTCGGATCGGCTTACCGCCATCGATCGACTCGAGTACGGCAAGCTCGCGGGCACGGTCTTGGATCAAGCGGGCAAGGCGGAAGACGTACTTCGCGCGAACCCGCGGCGAAAGGTCCCTCCAACCGCCTTCGAAAGCCGCTCTGGCCGCCGTCACGGCATCGTCGACGTCGGCCTTCCCCGCCTCCGCGATCTCGGCGAGAGGCTCCCCTGAGGATGGCTCGATCGTCGTGAGGCTCCCGCCATCACGAGGCTGCCTTTCTTCTCCGCCGATCAGGAGGCCGTAGCGCTCCTTGATCGTCACGATGTCGCGCGCCTCGATTGACGGCACGTACTGAGAGAAGGTCTCGGCGAGGTTCTCGCCGGTGCCGGTCTCGGATCGTGTGGTGGTCATCGTGTCTTCGATTCCTCAGTCGACCGGAAGGTCGCCCGGGCGGGCGTACCGGCCCGTGCTCTGGAAACGCAGCTGTA
>CAMYIK010000336.1 GCA_947258365.1 uncultured Thermoleophilia bacterium
GGCCCGGCCCACGTCCCGCAGCCGCACGACACCGCCCGAATCTTCCTTGAGGATCAGGTCGTTGAACTCTTCGGGCGTCGACAGGCGACTCATGGTGCGTACGGTGAGCTCGACATCCCGTCCTTCGATACGGCCGGCCGGCAGCTCGACGTTCTCGCGTCGGATGGCATCGCGCACATCCATCGGCGACAACCGGTACGCCGCCAGCTTCCCCGGCTCGAGCCAGATCCGCATCGCGTGAGTCTTGCTACCCCAGATATCGACGCGACTGACGCCGGGAATCGTCTGCAGGCGCTCGACGAACACATCGTCGGCAAAGCGGGTCAGCTCCAGCAGATTGCGCTGGTCGCTGCCGACAGTCAGAGCCAGCACCGGGCTGGCGTCGGCATCGGCCTTGGAGATCGACGGTGGATCGACATCGGGCGGCAAATTCCGCTGGGCGCGAAAAACGCGGTCGCGGACATCGTTGGCAGCGCGCTCGAGGTCGGCCCCGAGGTCGAACTCGACCTGGATCGTGCTTCGCCCCTCACGACTGACCGAGGTCAGCGTACGGATGCCTTCGATACCGTTGATCGACTCCTCGAGCGGCTCGGTGATCTGCGACTCGATGACGTCAGCACTGGCACCCCGGTAGTTGGTCACCACCGTGATGAGAGGTGCGTCGACCGAAGGAAACTCGCGCACACCCAGATTGCGGAATCCCAGGACACCGAAAAGCATGATGGCGAGCGACATCACGATCGCCAGAACGGGTCGGCGGATGCTGAGCGAATAGAGGCTCACGCGGCCGCCCTCTCACGCACCGGCAATCCGGAGCTCAGCCGCTGAATCGCCGACACGATGACGCGATCCCCCGGCTCGAGCCCGCGGACGATCTGCACCTCGGTAGGCGTGCGCACCCCGGTCTCGACGAGTCGCGGCATCGCCAGGCCGTCCTCGAGGACGAACACCTTCTTGCTACCCAACTCGGGGATGATCGCCAGTGCCGGCACGGTCAGCGCGCCCTCGATCTCCCGGATCGCCAGCTCGACTTCGGCGAAGGCGCCGGGGAGCAGGTTGCCTTCGGGGTTCGCACTGCGAGCCCGCGCGCGCAGCGAGCGCGTCTCGCGGTCGACATTGGGCTCGAAGGCGTAGATCTCGCCTTCGTGGTCGCGATCCGAGCCTTTGACGCGAAAGCGAACGCTCTCTCCCACCTTCACCCTGCCCGCATAGCTCTCGGGTACCGTGAACTCCATCTTGACGGTGTCGATCTTCTGCAGCGTGGCGATCGGCATCTGGGGAGCCAGGGCCGCTCCCCGGCTGACGCGCCGCAGTCCGATGACGCCAGCAAACGCCGCTCGGATCTGCGTCTTGGCCAACTGCGATGGATCTTGCTCAGGGTCGGCCAGCTTGGTATCAACGAGGCTGTCGGCTCCCGAAATCGCGGCGTGCACCGCCGCCGGATCCAGATGGCCGCGATAGGCGTCCAGGGTCTCCTGCGCCGATGCGACCCGGCCGTCGGCGTCGCCGACGAATTCGACCGCCGAGAGGGCGAAGCGCCGCGGGTCCTCGCCGAAGCGCGCCAGCGCCTCGGCGTGGCCGTATTCGGTGCGCAGGATCCGCGGCCAGGCCGGCCAGGGGTTGTCCGCTCCTCGCTCCGCCGGCGGCTGGGGGAGGATCTCGAGGTTGACCAGCGTCCGGCAGCCGTGGCGGAGCGCCGTCGCCAGGCAGTCGGTGCCGGTGTCGCCGCCGCCGATCACCACCACCCGGCGGTCCTCGGCAGAGATCTGGCGGCCGTCCGCAAGACGCGAGTCGAGGAGGCTCCGGGTCGCCTGGGTGAGGAAGTCCATCGCCTGGTGGACTCCCTCGAGGTCGCGGCCGGGGATCTCCAGGTCCCGCGGCTTGCCGGCGCCAACGGCGAGGAGCACGGCGTCGTTTTTCGCCACCAGCTCCCCGGCGTCGGTGGTCACCCCGACCTCCGAGCCGGCGACGAATTCCACCCCCTCCTCGCGCAGGAGCTCGATCCGCC
>CAMYIK010000337.1 GCA_947258365.1 uncultured Thermoleophilia bacterium
CGATGAACGGGCGACCGGCCGCGAGCTCGGGGTCGTGGCCCAGCAACCGGGTGACGGCGCCGTTGATCGATCGGACCCGTCCATCAGGGTCGACGAGGGCGACCATGCCGTGCATGTTCGCCATGACGGCACGAAGCACAGCCGCCTCGCCCTGATCGAGTTCGAGGCGGTGGCGGTCCGAGGTGTCCCGGGCGATCAGCACGGTCACGTCGTGGTCGTTGAGGCGCTGTGGACTCCCGCGTACTTCCAAGGCAATCCAGACCCCGGTCCCGCTCCGGACCCGCACCATGATCAGCTCGCCCGCCTCTTTTTGTCCCACGGTCGACAATGAGGAGATCGCGATGTTCAGGTCATCGGGGTGGATGACGTCGAAAACGGGACGTCCGACGAACTCCTCGTAGGTCCATCCCAGCACGGTGACGGCCCGCTCGTTGGCGTACCGCAGCGCGCCGTCGGCGTCGATGGCGATGACCGGGTCGGGAAGGCCATCGAGGGACGGTTCTGGGACAGCGCGATCGTCACGGCTCACAAAGGTGTGTCGGCGCGGCGACGATCCATCTTGAGGATCTGAAGGATCTTGACGAGATCTTGATGAAACGGGCGGGTCGCTATCGGTCATGGCGGTTCGGATTGGTTGTCAGACGCGGCGTGCCCCCGAAGAGACCGCTTCATCATCTTCGCAGATCTTCACGCTGAGTGCCGGGTTGGTCGCAAGGGGCCAGCGCCGTAACCTTGTGGGGTTCCCTGGACCGGGCTGACGCCGCGATGCGATCGACCCGTCCACGGATGCTGTTCGCGGGCTGGCCCCGCCGCAGTCGAATCCGCGAATTCCGATCGGTCGGTTGCGACCGCAGAGAGAAGGCCGAAATGGCGACCTACAGTCCGAAAGCAAGTGAGATCCAGGCCCAACGTGAATGGCACGTGGTCGACGCCGACGGGATGGTCCTCGGCCGCATGTGCACCGAGATCGCCCGCGTCCTCAAGGGCAAGCACAAGCCGATCTATGCGCCGCACATCGACACCGGCGACCACGTCATCGTGATCAACGCCGACAAGGTCGTCATGACCGCTGGCAAGGCCGATCGAACGATGAAGTATCGCCACTCGGGCTACCCGGGCGGCATCAAGTCCGAGTCCTACGCCAAGCTGCACGCGCGCAAGCCCCCAAGGGTCCCCTCGGCCGTCAACAGCTCACCAAGCTGAAGGTCTACGCCGGGTCCGAGCACCCGCACGGCTCCCAGCAACCACAGCCCATGGCCATCGACCACGCGAAGGCCCGCTGAGCGGCCCGCAGTACGAACAACGACTGACGAGAACGAGAATCACATGACTGCACCACTCACCCAAACCACCGGCCGCCGCAAGCGTGCGGTCGCCCGCGCCTCGCTTCGCCCCGGCACCGGCCAGTTCACGATCAACGGCAAGAGCCTCGAGGCCTACTTTCCGACCGACGCATCCCAGATGGTCGTCGCCGAGCCGATGAACGTCACCGACACCCGTGAGTCCTACGACGTGATCGCCACCATCCACGGCGGCGGTTCCAGCGGACAGGCCGGGGCCCTGCGGATGGCGATCGCCCGATCACTGGTGGAGATCGACCCCGAGTCGCGCAACATCTTGAAGACTTCCGGCCTCCTGACGCGTGACCCGCGGAAGAAGGAGAGCAAGAAGTACGGCCTGAAGAAGGCCCGCAAGGCACCGCAGTTCACGAAGCGCTGACTCCGCCGAGCCGCTGCCTCTCCGCCCCTCTGTTGCTTGGTTGCTCTGGCGATCGCGATGAAGTTCGGAACCGATGGCGTCCGCGGCGTTGCTCACGAAGAGCTGACCACCGAGTTTGCCGTCCGCCTGGCGCGTGCGGCCGCTCGCGTGCTCGGGGCGCCGGGTTCCGGTGGCGCCCGAACGGTGGTGATCGGTGGTGACACTCGCGAATCGACGCCCGCGTTCGACGAGGCGTTGACCGAGGGATTCCGCGCCGAGGGGATCGACGTGATTCGCCTCGGTGT